>NZ_JBGONH010000014.1:0-90257 GCF_041439075.1 Vibrio sp. FF145 | reverse complement strand
CGCTTTTGAAACCTAAGCTTCGAAGCCATCCCGTGTCAACGAGGTCGCATTATAGAGATTTCGATCACACTGGCAAGCCCTTTTTGAAGTTTTTCTTACTTTTTTGATTGTTCGAGCGTTTTTTGTTCAAAACACCCCATTTTCACTAGTATTCCCCTTAATTAAGGGCTTAAGGTGCCTATATAAAGGAGGATTTATGAGTTCAATGCGCAGTTATAAAGGAGTATCCCCTCAGATTGGACAAGGTGTCTATATAGATACAAGTTCGGTACTGGTTGGTGATATCAAAATCGGTGACGACTCTAGCGTGTGGCCTTTGGTTGCAGCTCGAGGAGATGTGAACCACATTCATATTGGAGATAGAACGAATATCCAAGACGGCAGCGTTTTGCACGTCACCCATAAGAATGCTGACAACCCTGAAGGTTATCCTCTACTAATAGGTAATGATGTCACTATCGGACATAAAGTAATGCTGCATGGCTGCACGATTCAAGATCGTGTACTTGTTGGTATGGGAGCTATCGTGCTTGATGGCGTGATTATTAAAGAAGAAGTGATGATTGGTGCTGGTAGCTTAGTGCCACCGAACAAGGTACTTGAAAGCGGTTATCTCTATGTAGGAAGCCCAGTAAAACAAGCACGCCCATTAAATGATAAAGAGCGTGCCTTTTTACAGAAGTCAGCTGACAACTATGTTCAGAATAAAAACGACTATCTAGATTCTGTGTTGCCAGTCTAAAGTACTTTGATCTGAATCCGATTAGAGGAGTCATACTCCTCTTCTTCTATTAATTCTTCCGCTAGCTCTTCAATATCAAAACGTAACTCTGAAAAGATAACTAAAGCTTGATCGCCTTCTTCTATCTCTTTACCTGCCAATCGAGACAACTCTTCAATAGACATAACACACTCAATCAGTGCGCCAGACTGCTGTGCTGGGAAGATGATTGATTGATTTTCTTTATCCCAATCTTGGATATCAGGAAATAGAATTGATTGATTCATTTTTTATAAATACCTCATTACATCTCTAGGTTTTTACGTAGTTCTCTTAAAATCTGTTTTGTTCCCGGACGAAGGCCACGCCAAAGCATAAAGCTCTCTGCTGCCTGCCCCACTAACATACCCAAGCCATCATAAGCAGCATGAACACCATTATCTAATGCCCACTGATTGAATACCGTGGTGCCCGATCCGTAAACCATGTCATAAACGGCGCTATTCGAATTGAAGATAATCTCAGAAACTTCAGGAAGTTGGCCACTTAGACCAGACGAGGTCGAGTTAATGATGACATCAAACCCTTCATTAACATCGCTTAACCCCATTCCTTTGATGTTTCCATGTGAAGAAAACATCTCGGCCAGAAGTTCAGCCTTTGAACTGGTTCGATTAGCGACTACCAACTGTTGTGGCTTTTGGTCGAGAAGAGGTTGAATCACTCCTCGAGCAGCACCACCAGCGCCAAGCAGAAGAACGCGAGCCCCTTCGAGCATAACTTGATGTTGAAGAAGGTCTTGAACTAAACCCTCACCATCGGTGTTATCACCAATGATCTCTCCATCATCGAGCTTCTTAAGTGTGTTTACAGCACCTGCTAGTTCAGCTCTTTCAGTCAGGCGATTAGCGAACTGATAAGCATCTTCTTTAAATGGCGCTGTGACATTACACCCTCTACCACCGTCACTAAAAAAAGCTTGAGCAGCAGTGATGAATTCACCTTGTTCTGGCTGGAGTGCTGTATAGGTAAGTTGTTGGCTGGTTTGGCGAGCAAATAGTGTATGAATGAATGGCGATTTGCTTTGCCCAATAGGATTACCGAAAACGGCATAACGATCTACTTGCTGTGTCATATCCTTACCTAACAGAAATAATAAAAAGGGTCATCTATATAGATGACCCTATCACTATCCCTATAAGGAAGGAAGAACTACCAAACTCGAGGTTTTAGGTAGTCACTATAAAGCAGAGCTTCTGGTGAGCCTGCTTGTGGTTCATAGCGATATTCCCAACGAGCCAACGGCGGCATAGACATCAATATAGACTCTGTGCGACCACCGCTTTGCAGACCAAATAAGGTGCCACGGTCGTAAACTAGGTTAAATTCAACATAGCGACCACGACGATAAAGTTGGAAGTCACGCTCGCGCTCACCGTAAGACGTCTCTTTGCGTCGTTCTACAATGGGTAAATAAGCGGCTGCAAAACCTTCACCGACCGCCTGCATATAAGCAAAGCTCTTATCGAAACCCCACTCATTCAGATCATCAAAGAACAGACCACCCACACCACGTGTTTCATCTCTATGTGGAAGATAGAAGTACTTATCACACCATTCTTTGTGCTCTTGATAAACATCGTCACCAAATGGCGCACAAAGATCTTTGGCTGTTTGATGCCAAGATTGGCAGTCTTCGTCGACAGGATAAAATGGCGTTAAGTCAAAACCACCACCAAACCACCAAATCGGATCTTCCCCTTCTTTTTCTGCTATGAAGAATCGAACATTCGCGTGTGAGGTAGGGATATATGGGTTTTTAGGGTGGATAACTAATGAAACCCCCATCGCCTCAAACTTACGTCCGGCTAATTCAGGGCGATGAGCTGTAGCTGAGGCAGGCATAGCCTTACCCGCTACGTGAGAGAAGTTAACCCCACCTTGCTCAAAGACCGCACCGTTGGTCATCACGCGAGTTCGACCACCGCCACCAAGGCGTTCGCCAGATTCACGCTCCCATGCATCTTCTTCAAACAGTGCTGTGCCATCAGCTTGCTCAAGCTGTTGGCAAATCGAATCTTGTAGGCTCAGTAAAAACTGTTTTACTGCTTCTTTATCAATTGCTGACATCTTTCTTCCTTTGCAGGGTTTAACCCTGTCTTAATATTTTCGACGTTTTTGCATCTCTAATTTCGCTTGGCTTCTCACGACCACCCGTTTGACCTTCGAGAATGGCCACCAAATGTTGACCCAGTTGCTGTTGAACTTCTTCAGTCGTCATACAAGGTGGTTCACCTGTCAGGTTAGCACTGGTCGAGGTTAACGGCTTACCGAATTCATTACACATTCTTTGAACCAAAGGGTGATCCGTCACTCGTACCGCGATAGAATCGAACTGGCCGCTGACCCAGTCAGTCACTTTGCTGCTGGTTGGCATGATCCAAGTGACTGGACCTGGCCATGTTGCTTTTACAGTCGCTAACTGCGCTTCCGTCAACTGGCTTTCGTCAATATAGGGCAGCAACTGCTCGTAACTCGCAGCAATTAGGATCAACCCTTTCTCCATCGGTCGCTGTTTTAAATCGAGCAATTTCTTGATGGCTTGTGGATTATCGGGATCACAACCGACCCCAAAAACGCCTTCTGTCGGGTAAGCAATGACTTCACCTTGTTGTAATGCCTGCAAAGTATGTTGAAAGTTATCCAAGGGTTGCCTCATTAATTCTGTTATCGAACTCACTAAGTGTACAAATTATCATTCACTGTGACTAAAGCTATTTGTTTATAAAATGTATCAATTAACAACTTAGACTGACGCAAACGTTTTCCTTGGGCAGTTTTACCCGTATAATGCGCGCAAAATATCTAATCACTAATTAAATCGTACCTGAAGGAGTTTGAGATGACTGTCGGTATTATCATGGGTTCTAAATCTGATTGGCCAACAATGAAGCTAGCTGCAGAAATGTTGGATCAGTTTGGCGTGGCGTACGAAACAAAAGTGGTTTCTGCTCACCGCACACCTCAGTTGCTTGCTGACTACGCAACCAGTGCGAAAGAGCGCGGTATTAAAGTGATTATTGCTGGTGCTGGCGGTGCTGCGCATCTTCCGGGCATGGCTGCAGCTTTCACAAGCGTACCTGTTTTAGGTGTTCCTGTTCAGTCTAAAGCACTGAAAGGCATGGACTCACTGCTTTCTATCGTACAAATGCCAAAAGGTATCGCGGTAGGTACTCTGGCTATCGGTGAAGCTGGTGCTGCTAACGCTGGCATCCTAGCCGCTCAAATCATTGGTACACACAATGAAGAAGTGATGGCGAAAGTAGAAGCGTTCCGCTCTGAGCAAACAGAAACGGTTCTTGCTAATCCAAACCCTGCAGAGGACTAATTCCCATGCATGTTCTTGTGTTAGGCGCAGGCCAACTTGCTCGCATGATGTCCCTAGCTGGGGCACCGCTGAATATTGAAATTTCTGCTTTTGATGTTGGCAGCAAAAATATTGTTCACCCATTAACGCAAGCGATTCTAGGCAGCGGCTTAGACAATGCGATTGAGCGTGCGGACGTCATTACTGCTGAATTCGAGCATATCCCTCATGATGTACTTGAGGTGTGTGAGCGCAGCGGTAAGTTCTTACCGACAACAGAAGCAATCAAAGCTGGCGGTGACCGTCGCCTCGAAAAAGCCCTATTAGGCGAAGCAAGCGTGAAAAATGCTAAGTACTACGTGATTAACTCTCACGAAGACTTTGACGCTGCGATTGCTCACGTAGGCTTGCCAATGGTCTTGAAGAGCACACTTGGCGGCTACGATGGCAAAGGTCAATGGCGCTTAAAGACATTAGACAATGTTGATGCGACTTGGACAGAAATGGCCGAGTGCATTGCCGCAACAGACAACCAAGCCATTGTGGCTGAAGAATTCGTTCCGTTTGACCGCGAAGTATCACTGGTTGGTGCTCGTGGTACCAATGGCGAGATTCAAGTGTATCCACTGGCTGAGAATGTTCACACCGACGGCGTGTTGAGCTTATCAACAGCCATTGATGACATTGAACTGCAAGAGCAAGCGAAAACCATGTTCACCGCTGTTGCAGAACGTTTGGATTACGTTGGCGTGCTAGCGTTAGAGTTCTTTGATGTTAAAGGTTCACTGCTGGTTAACGAAATTGCACCACGTGTTCATAACTCTGGCCACTGGACACAGCAAGGCGCTGAAACTTGTCAGTTTGAGAACCACCTACGTGCTGTGTGCGGTATGCCACTAGGCAGTACTAAACTGATTCGCCCAACCGCAATGATCAACATTCTTGGTGAAGATACCCTACCTGAGGCTATTCTGGCTCAAGGTGGCTGTCATGTTCATTGGTATGGCAAAGAGAAGCGTGCAGGTCGTAAGATGGGCCACATTAACGTGAGCGCTGACTACAACGCAGAGCTGCAAAGAGCGTTATGCTCACTGGCAGACATTCTCGATAAGCAAGCCTACCCTGCTGTGCATGAGTTTGCTGAGCAAATGCAGTAAGCCTACATTGGCTTATTGATATAAAAAGTTCATTGGATATAAAAATGGCGCTCAGTGAGCGCCGTTTTTTTTGTCTATAACATCAGGTTATTGAGATTGAATGTGATGACACTTGCGATCAGCACATTGCTTCTTAGTGCCACTGGCCGTTTTCTTCTCCAGCAACAGCGGGAACTGACACTGTTCACAACGACCAATAACAGGTGGCTGATTAACGGCGAACTTACACTTAGGATAGTTATCGCACGCATAAAAGGTTTTGCCATAGCGAGATTTACGCTCAACCAAATGGCCTCTGCCACACTCAGGGCAAGCAACAAGTGGCTGCTCTTCAGGTTGTTCTTTTGGTTGGTCCAAAGATTCGATGTGATTACACTTTGGGTAGCTACTACAACCAATGAACATCCCAAAGCGACCTTGCCTTAATACCAGTTCGTTTTGGCATTTAGGACACGGCACACCCAGCTCTTTCACTACGTGGCCATCGTTCTGATGCAGAGGCTTGATGTAATCACAGCTAGGATACTGCTTACAGCCTAAAAATGGGCCGTGCTTACCATGGCGAAGCTGAAGCTCTCCACCGCACTGTGGACATGGTTCATGCTCTAATGCATGTCCATGTGCTGAAAAAAGCTGATTATCAATCTTACTACTCATGACAAGCCTGTATTAATGCAAGATACCTTGCTCTTTGGTGTACAACAGCTCTTCCATTTGCGTGTAAGCACTTTCATTACCCGGCACATTAAATAGCACCATTAAGATAATCCATTTCAGATCATCCAATTCAAATTCGTTTGTCTCAAGCCCCATCACACGATCAATCACCATTTCACGAATCTCTGTCGTGAGTACGTTGATCTGTTCAAGGAACAATAAGAAACCTCGGCATTCCATATTAATACGTGAAATCTCTCGACTGGTATAAATACGCATCGAGGTATTGGAACACATAGTAATTGCCGCTTGGTTCTCGGTATCTTGCAATGCCGCAAGATCTTCTAACCAATGGAGGGCCTTATAAATATCATCTTGGTGAAACCCTGCTCGAAGAAGCTCATCTTCCAGCTCATCTTGATCCACCTGCAATTCAGAATCGCTATGGATGTAGGTTTCAAACAAGTACATCAGTATGTCCATCATCATAGCTTAGCCTCTCCCCTTTCGAATATAGCCACCGGAAACTGCAACAACATGCCCTGAGAGCTCAAGCTCTAAAAGCTGCATCATGACCTCATGCACAGGTATATGGGTTCTCTGTGCCAAAATATCAACGGGTGTCGCCTCTAACCCTACGTTAGCTAACAGCTGTGGAAATGGCAATTGTTCATTTTCCCCCATACTGGGCGTAGGTTCGAACAAGCTGGGTTGCTGATCGATAGACCAGTCTAACAGACTCTTTATTTCAATCAGAACATCTTGTGCACTCTGTACCAAGCATGCTCCAGCTTTGATTAAGCTATTACCTCCACGGCTGGTTGGGTTATGAATAGAGCCAGGAAGCGCAAACACCTCTCGGCCTTGCTCCATGGCATAGCGAGCTGTAATCAAAGAACCACTCTTCTCAGCCGCTTCAACCACCAAGGTTCCGAGCGATAACCCACTTATAATACGGTTACGGCGAGGGAAATGTTCAGGTCGTGGTTTGGCACTTGGGCGAAACTCTGAAATCAATGCGCCATTTTCACAGATCCTATCGGCTAAATTTCTGTGTCGCGCAGGATAAATGGAATCCAATCCAGAACCCAATACAGCAAAAGTTTCCCCTCCTTTATCTAGAGCACCATCATGAGCATAGCCATCGATACCGAGCGCTAAGCCACTGGTGACAATCAAACCGTTTTGGACGAACTCTTTGGCGAACGACTTCGCGGTTTGCAACCCTTCGAGACTGGCATTGCGACTGCCGACCATAGCGATTTGAGGCTCAATCAGTTTTTCAACGTGACCTTTAACGAAAAGCACGCTTGGCGCGGAGGCGGTCTCATTCAGCAGTTTGGGATAATGCGAGCAATTCGGGGTAATGATGTGATGGTTGGGTTGTCTTGCTTGCCACTCTAGGCAAGCCTCCACTTCTCTTGGGGCTTGCTCTCTTAGATAGGCAATTTGCTTGGCAGACAAACCAAGCGCTTGCAGTTGCTGACTTGAGTAACCAACAATATTCGAAGGGGAATCAATACTCAGCAGTCGAGAAAGGCGCTTGCCACCCAATTGCGGAACAAAACTTAGAGTTAACCAAGCACTCAGTTGTTGCTCATTCACTCGGTGCCCTTAGCTTCTTCCTTCAAAGCCAGATCCAAAGGCGATACCGCCAGAATATCATTACTAACCGGTTTTGAGCTCTGAGTGATCAAGGCCAAGCTAAAATACTCATAAGGACGAATGACCATCAAACTACCAAGTGAGGTACTTGGCAACTGCACCTTATCGCTCGCAGCAGACTCTTTGTAGCTGTATTCGCCTTGCTTACCAAACACCACAGCGCCGCTTTCACTGAGCGTAAACATAGAGCCTTGGCGAAGATTGTCCTGTGAGCCTCTATTAATAACGACCACTTGATTCTTTGCACTGTATTGGCTGCCATCTAATGAACCCAAGATATTAGCAAACTGCCCCGCAGCACTAGGCGCTGGATAAAATGTGGTTGAGAGCTTCACCTGAGCAACGCCAAGTTCTGGTAACACGAGGTCATTAAGTAACACCTCTTGCAGTTGAGTCTCTATCTGTAAACTACTGAACTCAGCATCCACCTCTTTCAAGCGCGCCGTGGCGACCAAACGCAAAGAGGTAATACTCGCTTGATGTTGTTGCCTTTGATAAGTCTCGACGGCACGGTAGATACCCCATTTTTGATGCTGCTGGTTTCCCGAAATAAACAATCGGTCTTCACCCGATAAGAAGCGTTTGCCATCACTGGTCCCTAACACTCGTTGCGCTGACTGGATATCTTGCTGCTCAACCAAGCGGTCAGATTGTAGATACGGTAGAACAAGCCCCTCATTCACGGTAGGTACTGCTTTCTTCTCTGATACACGAATCTTAGGGCTTAGCTTTATGACGGGTTTGAGGCTCAACACAGGCTCGCCATTAATCCAAACTAGAGACAATTTATCTCCAGGGTAAATAAGGTGAGGGTTTTCTATTTCAGGGTTTACCTGCCATAGCCTTGGCCACAACCAAGGGCTATCGAGATACATCGCGGAAATATCCCATAAGGTATCCCCCTTAACCACCACATATGCCTCGGGTGCGCCTTGTTTAATGGTTAAAGGTTGCTCACTATTTTTAGCCATAACGGCGAACGAAAGCGAGGCACAAATAAGAGAAAAAGTGGGAGAAAAATGACGCATGACCTAGGTTCCTTGGTCTGAATATATGACATCTGATTAGAGAATTAACTTCAGGATGCTGTCATTTGACCTCTAAAATGTCTAGAATTGAGCCAACAAGGTTTAAGCTGTTTCGGCACAGTTCAATATTTCGAGTGTATATGTCTGTATTACAAGTATTAACATTACCAGATGATCGTCTACGTACCGTGGCGAAACCGGTAAAAGAAGTTACCCCAGAGATTCAAAAGTTCGTTGATGACATGATTGAAACCATGTACGACGAAGAAGGTATCGGCCTTGCTGCAACGCAAGTAGATTTCCACCAGCGCATCGTTGTTATCGATATTTCAGAAACACGTGACGAGCCTATGGTTCTGATCAACCCTGAAATTACCGACAAACGTGGCGAAGATGGTATCGAAGAAGGCTGTCTATCTGTACCAGGCGCTCGAGCTCTAGTCCCTCGCGCTGCAGAAGTAACGGTTAAAGCATTAGACCGTGAAGGCAACGAATTCACATTCGACGCTGACGACCTTCTGGCTATCTGTGTTCAGCACGAACTTGACCACCTAGAAGGCAAGTTGTTTGTTGATTACCTATCGCCACTAAAGCGCAAACGTATTCAAGATAAGCTAGCGAAGATTAAACGTTTCAACGAGAAACAAGGTTAATAACCGCTGCTATTACTAAATTAAGAAGGAAGTCTACCTTGGGTCAATCTTTAAGAATTGTCTTCGCAGGTACTCCGGATTTCGCCGCCCGTCACTTGGCGGCGTTGTTGTCTTCGGAGCATGAAGTTATTGCTGTTTACACACAGCCAGATCGTCCAGCAGGCCGCGGTAAAAAACTGACTGCGAGCCCAGTAAAAAACATCGCACTTGAAAACAATATTCCGGTTTACCAACCAGAAAACTTCAAGTCAGATGAAGCTAAGCAAGAGCTAGCAGATTTGAATGCTGACATCATGGTTGTTGTCGCTTACGGCTTGCTTCTTCCACAAGCTGTATTAGATACGCCTCGCTTGGGTTGTATCAACGTGCATGGTTCTATCCTACCGCGCTGGCGTGGTGCTGCTCCGATCCAACGCTCTATCTGGGCGGGCGATAAAGAGACTGGCGTAACGATCATGCAGATGGATATCGGCCTAGATACCGGGGATATGCTAAGCATCGCAACGCTACCAATCGAATCTACAGATACCAGTGCGTCAATGTACGAAAAGTTAGCTGGTCTTGGTCCTGATGCGCTTGTTGAGTGTTTAGCTGACATCGCTTCTGGTAAGGCTGTTGCTGAGAAGCAAGACGACGAACTTGCTAACTACGCGAAGAAGCTGAGCAAAGAAGAAGCTAAAATTGATTGGAATGACAGTGCAGAACACATCGAACGTTGTGTGCGCGCTTTCAACCCGTGGCCAATGAGTCACTTTGCGATTGTTGATAGCAGCTCTAATGATGAAAAAAGCATTAAAGTTTGGCAGACGCGTGTTGATGAAGAATCGACATCTGCGCCAGCTGGCTCAATCATCAAAGCAGATAAGACTGGTATTTATGTTGCGACTGGCGACAAAGTACTAGTATTGGAACAGCTACAAGTTCCAGGCAAAAAAGCTATGTCAGTTCAAGACATCTTGAACTCACGTGCAAGCTGGTTTGAAGTTGGTACTCAACTCTCTTAACCGCTTTAAAGCTACTCAATAGGCACTTAAAAACGTGTAGCTTGTAAAAACACAGTTTAGAAAACCTTTACGAGGGCAGAGATGCCCTCATGTATTCAAATAAATATTCGGTACCCCTCATGAATGTTCGCGCTGCTGCTGCAAATGTCCTATTCCAAGTTGTCGATAAAGGCCACTCTCTTTCACACGCTCTCCCTGCGGCTCAAAAAACGATCCGTCCGCGAGACCATGCTCTACTGCAAGAGATTTGCTACGGCGCACTTCGTTACCTGCCTCGCTTGGAGTCAATCGCTAACGAACTGATGGAAAACTCGCTTAAAGGTAAAAAGCGCGTATTCCACCACCTGATCTTAGTAGGCATTTACCAGTTGAGCTTTATGCGCATTCCTTCGCATGCTGCCGTTGCTGAAACAGTTGAAGCAACCAAAACACTGCGCGGCCCAAGCCTGAGTGGTTTGATCAACGCAGTGCTTCGCAGCTACCTGCGCGATCAAGAAGAGCTAGATGAGAAAGCCGTTAGCCACAATGCGGGCAAATACAGCCATCCAAGCTGGATCCTAAAAATGCTTCAAGAAAGCTACCCAGATCAGTGGGAGCAATTGGTTGAAGCAAACAACAGCAAGGCACCAATGTGGCTGCGCGTAAACCGCCAACACCACACTCGTGACGAGTATATTGAACTGCTTAAAAACGAAAACATTGAATACACACTGCACCCTGAAGCAGCTGATGCCATAAAATTAGCCTCACCTTGTGACGTTACTTTGCTTCCTGGCTTCGACAGAGGCTGGGTATCGGTGCAAGATGCTGCAGCTCAGCTTTCCGTTGATTTCCTAACACCAAAAGATGGTGAGCTAATCCTAGATTGCTGCGCAGCACCTGGTGGCAAAACTGCACACATTCTTGAACATACTCAAGACACTGAAGTGGTTGCAATCGACAGTGATATTAAACGCCTAGACCGCGTTTACGATAACCTTGAACGCCTACAACTGCGTGCCGACGTAATCTGTGGTGATGCTCGCTACCCTGAAGAGTGGTGGACAGGCAGTCAGTTTGACCGCATCCTACTTGATGCTCCGTGTTCAGCGACGGGTGTAATCCGCCGTCACCCTGACATTAAGTGGCTACGCCGTGCCTCTGATATCGATGCACTAGCAGAGCTGCAAAGTGAGATTTTGGATGCAATGTGGCGCCAGCTAAAAGAAGGCGGCACCATGGTTTATGCGACATGTTCTATCACGCCGCAAGAAAACGTGCTGCAAGTGAAAGCATTCTTAGAGCGCACCGAGAACGCAACGCTAGTTGGGTCTGATATCGAAAAACCGGGTCGTCAAATACTACCTGGTGAAGAAGATATGGATGGCTTCTACTACGCAGTTCTAGTAAAACAGGCATAACAACTAACAGCGGCTAAGAATTTATTTCTTAGCCGCTGTTTCTTTCTAGTGCATTATCAAAGCGAAATGAGAGCACTAGAATTACAACGGCAAAAAATAAGAGAAAGGCTATGAAGATCATTATTCTAGGTGCTGGACAAGTTGGCGGTACCCTTGCTGAAAACCTAGTGGGTGAAAACAATGACATCACGATCGTCGACCGTAATGCCGACCGACTGCGTGAACTTCAAGACAAATACGACCTTAGGGTTGTAAACGGTTATGCCAGCCACCCGAACACACTACGTGAAGCGGGCGCGCAAGATGCCGACATGTTGGTTGCCGTAACCAACATGGATGAAACCAACATGGCCGCATGTCAGGTTGCCTTCTCTCTGTTTAATACGCCAAACCGAATTGCACGTATTCGTTCTCCAGAATATCTGGAAGAGAAAGAAGCGCTCTTCAAATCAGGCGCTATTCCTGTCGATCACCTGATTGCACCCGAAGAACTCGTAACCAGTTACATCGAGCGTCTGATTCAATATCCAGGTGCATTGCAGGTTGTGAGCTTTGCTGAACAGAAGGTTAGCCTAGTAGCAGTAAAAGCTTACTACGGTGGCCCACTGGTCGGTAACGCACTGTCTGCTTTGCGTGAGCACATGCCGCACATTGATACTCGTGTAGCCGCTATCTTTCGTCAAGGTCGCCCTATTCGCCCACAAGGCACGACCATCATTGAAGCCGATGATGAGGTTTTCTTTGTGGCTGCGAGTAACCATATCCGCTCAGTGATGAGTGAGCTTCAGCGCTTAGAGAAACCGTATCGTCGCATCATGATTGTTGGTGGTGGTAACATTGGTGCAAGCTTGGCAAAACGCCTTGAACAGAGCTACAGCATTAAACTTATCGAGCGCAGCTACACTCGCGCCGAGAAGCTATCTGAAGAATTAGAAAACACCATCGTATTCTGTGGTGATGCAGCCGACCAAGAGCTGCTGACCGAAGAGAACATCGATCAAGTAGACGTATTCATTGCCCTAACCAATGAAGATGAAACCAACATCATGTCAGCCATGCTGGCGAAGCGAATGGGTGCCAAGAAAGTAATGGTGCTGATTCAACGTGGCGCTTATGTCGACCTTGTTCAGGGTGGCGTGATTGATATTGCGATATCTCCACAGCAAGCGACGATTTCTGCGCTGCTTACTCACGTTCGTCGTGCTGATATCGTAAACGTATCATCTCTACGTCGCGGCGCTGCAGAGGCGATCGAAGCGATTGCTCACGGTGACGAAACCACCTCTAAAGTTGTTGGCCGAGCGATTGGCGATATCAAACTACCACCGGGTACCACTATTGGTGCGATTGTTCGCGGAGAAGAAGTGCTTATCGCGCACGATAGAACCGTAATCGAACAAGATGACCACGTAGTGATGTTCCTAGTGGACAAGAAATACGTACCTGATGTTGAGTCTCTATTCCAACCGAGCCCGTTCTTCTTATAGCCTTGTTCTCGTAAGCTTCTTCTCGCAACTTTCTTTTTGTGAGAACGACGCTCCAGCACAAAGCTGTAATCTATTTAAGCTATGGTCTATTAAGCTATGGTCAACTTTCGTCCGATATTATTAGTGATAGGGTTAGTGTTATCAAAACTCGCCCTTTTCATGTACATCCCCACATTGGTTGCCTTCTTTACTGGCACCGGTGGCTTTCTCGAGTTTGGTCAATCGGTAGTGATCACGCACATTGTGGCGTTCATCTGCTTGAGCTTGGGCCGCTCCGCTAAGTTCCGACTTGGGGTGCGGGACATGTTCCTTATCACCTCTTTGGTTTGGACCATTGCCAGTGCCTTTGCTGCACTGCCGTTTGTCTTCATCAACCACATCAGCTTTACGGACGCCTACTTCGAAACCATGTCTGGTATCACCACGACGGGTTCAACCGTATTAAGCGGCTTAGACAGCATGGCACCAAGTATTCTGTTGTGGCGTTCTATACTGCAATGGTTAGGCGGTATCGGCTTTATCGTGATGGCGGTAGCGGTTCTACCAATGCTCAACGTTGGTGGTATGCGCCTGTTCCAAACTGAATCATCCGATTGGTCAGATAAAAGTAGCCCACGAGCGAAAACAGTCGCGAAGAACATCGTGGCGGTTTATCTGGTTCTGACTGGTTTATGCATCATTAGCTATTTGTTTGCAGGCATGGGCATCTTTGACGCGATCAATCACGCGTTCACAACACTGTCGACGGGGGGTTACTCAACCTCAGATGGATCGATGAACCACTTCTCCAACAGTGCTCACTGGGTGGGAACCCTGTTCATGTTCCTTGGCGGCCTGCCGTTCTTACTGTTTGTTAGCGCACTGCGAGGCCGAAAACTCTCAATCCTCTACAAAGACGCGCAAGTGAGAGGTTTCACGTACCTGTTCTTGGTCACCAGCGCCGTAATATCAACATGGTTGGTGGTTAGAGATGGCTACACTGTTATGGATGCGATGCGTGTTTCGATGTTCAACATCGTATCAGTCGTCACCACAACCGGTTTTGGCCTAGAAGACTTCACCGCCTGGGGTGCGCTGCCAACCACCTTGTTTGCATTCCTAATGATGGCGGGAGCTTGCTCGGGTTCAACCTCTGGCGGTATTAAAATCTTCCGTTTCCAGATTGCGATGACCATGCTTCATAAGCAAATGATGAAACTGATCCACCCGTCGGGTGTGTTTGTTCAACGCTATAACCAAAGACCCGTAAATGACGACATTGTGCGTTCACTGGTCGCATTTGGTTTGATGTTCTTTATTACGATTATCTTAATTGCAGGTGGCTTGAGCGCAATGGGGCTTGATCCCGTGACCAGTATATCTGGCGCTATCACAGCCGTTGCCAACGTTGGTCCTGGTATGGGCAGCGTGATCGGTCCAACCGGGAATTTTGCTCCACTGCCAGACGCCGCTAAATGGTTGCTAAGTTTAGGCATGCTAATGGGACGACTCGAGATACTGACGCTCATTGTTCTATTTTTCCCAGCCTTTTGGCGACGCTAATTCCGCGAATATTTAAGGAAACACAGATGAAATCATACGTACTTCTCGCTAGCGCATTGCTCGCAAACTCAGTATTCGCAAGTTCTGCCTTTGCTGATCAAATGGTCACATTGTCTGATGGTAAGCAAGTGTTACTAAAAGACGATTTTACTTGGCAGTATGTGAGTAACGCATCATCGAATGCAGAGTCAGCATTGACGAGTATTCCTGTAGCCAAAAACACACGCGGTACCACAATCAAGATTGGAGACACCAAGCCAAGCTTGCAGCTTTCCAAATCAGGTGTGGACGTTTTGATTGGGGCAGGACTCTACGAGAATGAACAGCTAATCTTACCTATTTCAGTCACTAACCAAAGCACAGAAGCCGTTGTGCTAGTTACGCTAAATATCACAGTCTACTCACCAACGGGTGAACTGCTGCATCAAGGCAGTATCAACACTTGGCAATCCATTAAGCGCCTTGCTGATACCTACCTTCGACCACAAACTTCGGCAGAAGGTAAATACTTAGCGATCGATGTTGATAAGTATCCTGAATATAAAATAGACGTGGAGATCACTGACGTTTCTACCCGTTAGGGGCATACCGGTTCAATCAAAACTAAACTGGTGTCACAAACAGATAGATAGCGAAGAAATGGCAAGCGCAGCCCGCCAATACAAACAAGTGCCAGATGGCATGGTTATAAGGGATGCGTTTTGCCACATAGAAAATCACACCCAGCGAGTAAATCACTCCGCCAACTGCCAGTAACACCAAACCACCTATATCGATATTCATCGCTAATTGATAAACAACTATCAAAGATAGCCAACCCATCGCTAGGTAAATGAACAGCGATAAACGCTTGAATCGATAAACGAAGGCTATCTTCATGATGATGCCCACCAGCGCAATCCCCCAGATCACCGCCATCAAACCCATAGCCAATGGGGTTCTTAAGCCCACTAAGAGAAACGGCGTGTAACTGCCTGCAATCAACAAATAAATCGCACAGTGGTCAAGGGTTTTGAGTAAGCGCTTGGTTTTCTCAGTGGTGATCGAGTGGTATAACGTGGAGGCGATAAAGAGCAGAATAATACTGCTGCCATACACCGCCATACTAGCAACAGTTAGCATGTCGGCTTGGTAATCAAACGCACGAATAAGCAGCAAGATCAGACCAACCACGCCGAGCACAACGCCCAAGCCATGGGTTATTGCATTAGCGCGTTCTTCGATGTCACTGTATTCGCTGGCTGATGATGCAGACATGAATATCCTACTAGAGTAAATGTTCGATTGACCCAGTATTGCACATTAAGCTTACACGTGTAAGCTTAAATTTTTATGACACCTTTTATGACACTAATAACGCCTGAAATATGAAATGAGGCTAAAAGATCCAAAACTAAATAACCAAAGAGTTAAATAAAGGATTATAGGAACTAAGAGGCGTTATCTAGATATTCAAGTACCATCTTGCCAGCATCTTGTGGTGAGGTATCCAGTGGCACACTCAATTGACGCTGTAGCTTACCAACGCCTAGCAAGCTAGCTAACATGCCTTTTGCACCATCGCGATTTCTATCAATCTCGAACCACAACTTCAGCTCTGTTTCATCACGATGAGCCACCACTTCCAATTCACGCCAACGGCCATGATAAGGACCCGTCGTCGGCACAAACTCAAACTCTTGTACAAACGGCAGTTCAAAGCCTTTGACCGCTTCACATTCCACTTGACGAATACGCAGGCCTTGAGCTTCAAGCTCGTCAAAAATACCATCGAGCAGTGGGTCGGGACGAACCGTTAAGGTGTCTTTATCCGATGGGTCAATCGCCATCGCAATATCCAACCCGGTTTCCAGCCATACCTTTGAATCACCAATCGTAACCGGTGTGTTCAGTGGCACATCAAACTCACATTCAAAGTCACGGGTTTCACCCGGTTGAATCACAAAGGCATACGGCAAGCTCCATTTTGCCAGCGAGTATGTCTGGTGCATTCGGCGTTTATGACCGCCCTCTTGCCCTTGCGAGTTCGCGGTAACTTCTTTGACGTAGCGACAGCATAAGTTGAGATCAATGTTATCGATCTCCTGCGGCTGAGCGCCTCCGTAGACATGTACAATAATGCTCGCCTTCTTACCTGGATAAAGCACTTCCTGTTGCAATACAGAATCCACCTTGGCAGATCCAATTCCAAAACTTGCTAACGTTTTCTTTAAGAACGACATATGCACCTCCTTTAAAGCATCATCTTAAGCCTGAAAGAGGTTCAAACTCAAATATACTGCTCACACTATTTTAGCTCTAATATCGTTTAATTATCACTCAGGCGTCGATCGATAACTTAGATAGTGATAATCTAACCCTTGATATGCATGCATATCATTATCCTGATTTATTTTTCGGATTGGCGAAAGCCAGACGAGTGACTCTTCAAGCAATTGAGGCGGAGCTCATGATAAATCAGGCCATTAGATTGGCAATGGATATGCCTGACCGTTAGGTAAATTAATGCGCCCAACAGCTGTCAGGTTCTCGCACACCAACCGTAGTGCGATGCGTCGTCGTAGTGGCTTTGTTGCTGCTCCAACGGCTAAGAAATTGGCTCCTACAATGACTCTCGTTGAGAAGGCTGCTTTATTAGCACCGACTGCAACAAAAGTAATTAAAGCCGCTTAACAAAAAGCGCAGTTTTTACTGCGCTTTTTTCTTGCCCGCTCCCATCTTGAAATGTGTTTACACATTGGTATTCCCTACCCGATTTGATACCTTAGCCACAAATCATTATAAAATTTGTGGAGAAATAAAGTATGAAGTGCCACCGCATTGAAGAACTGCTTGAACTGATGGAGCCTGAGTGGCAGAAAGATCAAGAGCTTAACCTATTAGAGTTCATCATTAAGCTATCAAAAGAAGCGGGCTACCAAGGTAAGCTTGAAGAGCTAACTGACGATGTTCTTATCTACCATCTAAAAATGCGTAATAGCGAAAAAGATGAAATGATCCCAGGCCTTAAAAAAGACCAAGAAGATGATTTCAAAACCGCAATTCTAAAAGCGCGTGGCCTTCTTTAGTCGCCTATTTATTTAGGGCTCAATTGCCGTATAGATAAAACACTCAATGTTTAAAAGCGACCACTCGGTCGCTTTTTTGTTTCTGTTCGCTATTTTTTCGTCACAACTGTTATGACTTTTGTTGTTAAAGGTTGATAGCGTTAAAGAAATGAGAACAAGATTGTCGCTATAATCGCCATCCATAAGAATCTTCTAAAATAATAAGAGTGAGTGCGATACCAACAAATGCACCAAGCTCAATTTCTACAGGTTCTCTAAACCATACTTTCAAGTAATGTCGTCATGCTCGAGTTAACCGGGCAAACAAGCCACAAAAAGGATAGTCCATGAGTCAGGATAAAATCGATATCAAAGATGTGACTCCTAAAACCTTTAACCCAAAAACACATAAAGGTAATGGAGATCGATTTAACCCAAGTAACCGAATCTATGTTCGAGAAAGCAAAGGTAAATTCCAACAACTTCGTCGTTACGGAGGTTGGTTCTTACTTTTACTTTTTGCGCTTATCCCATGGATCCCATTTGGTGAACGACAAGCGATCTTGCTCGATATAGGTAGCCAGCAGTTCAACTTCTTTGGCACCACGCTATACCCACAAGATCTAACGCTACTCGCTATCCTCTTCATGATTGCGGCGTTTGGCTTGTTCTTCATAACCACCTTCTTAGGGCGAGTCTGGTGTGGTTATTTATGCCCGCAAACCGTCTGGACCTTCATGTACATCTGGTTCGAAGAGAAACTGGAAGGTGCTGCCAATAAGCGAAGAAAACAAGACTCAGGCAAACTGACGAGCAATTTAATTCTCAGAAAAACTATCAAGCACATCGCGTGGTGGGCGATTGCGATTGCGACGGGCTTAACCTTTGTCGGTTATTTCATCCCAATCAAAGAGCTGGTGGTTGGCTTCTTTACCTTTAACTCGACTTTCTGGCCAGTGTTTTGGGTATTGTTCTTTGCTGGGTGTACTTATGCGAATGCCGGATGGATGCGTTCTATTGTTTGTCTGCACATGTGTCCTTACGCGCGTTTCCAATCGGCAATGTTCGATAAAGATACCTTCATCGTGGGTTACGACACTGAACGAGGTGAAAGCCGCGGCCCTCGCTCTCGTAAAGCCGATCCAAAAGAACTTGGTCTAGGCGACTGTATTGACTGTAATTTATGCGTTCAAGTGTGCCCAACGGGTATCGATATTCGTGACGGTCTGCAATACGAGTGTATTAACTGTGGCGCGTGTATTGATGCTTGTGACAACACCATGGAACGTATGGGTTATGAGAAAGGTCTGATCAACTACACCACCGAACATAGGCTTGAGGGGCACTCAACCAAGGTGATGCGTCCTAAGCTCTTGGGCTATGGCGTAATACTGATCGTTATGTTGGGGCTGTTTTTCGCACAAATCGCGAGTGTTGATCCTGCAGGCTTAAGCGTTCTGCGCGATAGAAACCAACTATTTAGAATCAATAGCCAAGGGCTTGTCGAAAATACTTACAACTTAAAAGTCATCAACAAGACTCAGCAAGAGCAAGAGTACAAACTTGATGTCAGCGGGCTGCCGGATTCTATCTGGTACGGTAAACAAACGATTACCGTAGACCCAGGTGAGGTTTTAAACCTTCCTATCAGTTTGGGCGTCGATCCAGAAAAACTGAGCTCACCAGTTTCGACAATTCAGTTTATACTCTCGGATAATGAAGAGTTTACGATGAAAGTCGAAAGCCGCTTTATCAAAAAGCTCTGATACCAGTCACCTTAGTGCTAGGTATAACAACCCAATAAATGGAAAAAGGCTCAGTAATGAGCCTTTTTTATTCTATGACGATGCAAGCCTTTAACTTTGATAACCTGACTCCTGACTTCATGTGGTACGCACTGGAGAGTATTGGAGTCCGTGCTGAATCCGGGCTTCTCGCTCTCAACAGTTACGAAAATCGAGTGTATCAATTCACCGATGAAGACCGTAAACGCTACGTCGTTAAGTTTTATCGTCCGCAGCGCTGGAACAAAGCACAGATCCAAGAAGAGCATGACTTCGCACTCGAGCTTATCGAACAAGAGATGCCAGTTGCACCTCCAATGCGAATCAATGGCGCAACCTTACATGAATATCAAGGCTACCTATTTGCCTTATTTGAAAGTGTTGGTGGCAGACAGTACGAAGTCGACAATCTAGACCAATTGGAAGGCGTTGGACGTTTTCTTGGGCGTATTCATAAAGCCAGCGCAGGAAGAACATTCCAGCATCGCCCGACCATCAGCTTAGACGAATACCTTTATCAACCACGTAAAATTCTAGAGAACTCTCAGTTTATCCCGACACACCTAGAGAACGCGTTCTTCAATGATGTCGACCTTCTGATCAAAGAGCTAGAGAGCCAGTGGCCAAGCAATATTGAAAATATCCGCCTGCATGGTGACTGCCACCCTGGCAATATCTTATGGCGTGACGGGCCAATGTTCGTCGATCTTGATGACGCACGTAACGGCCCTGCGATACAAGATTTGTGGATGCTGCTTAACGGCGAGCGTCAAGATAAGCTAATGCAACTGGATATTCTGCTAGAGAGCTATCAAGAATTTTGCGATTTTAATACCGCGCAACTGAAACTAATCGAACCACTACGCGGTCTACGTATGGTGCATTACATGGCATGGTTGGCGAAACGATGGAACGATCCTGCATTTCCTCTAGCCTTCCCATGGTTTAATGATCCAAAATATTGGGAGCAACAAGTACTTGCTTGTAAAGAGCAAATTGCTACCCTGCAAGAGCCACCACTTTCGTTAATGCCTCAGTGGTAACAGCAATCGCAACACAACTAGATAAAAATTCAAACATAATGGAGATTGGATAAATGAAAAAGCTATTCGCATTTTTCTCATTGATCATGTTGAGCCTTTCAGCTCACGCTGCGAAATTTAACGAAGGTGAACACTACAAAGTTCTCGATCTAGAAGCATCAAAAAAACCAATGGTGACAGAGTTCTTCTCTTTCTACTGCCCACACTGTAATAGCTTTGAACCAATCATCCAGCAGCTAAAACAACAGCTACCAAAAAACGCTAAGCTACAGAAGAACCATGTTTCATTCATGGGTGGCAACATGGGTCTGCCAATGAGCAAAGCTTACGCAACCATGATTGCCCTGAAAGTTGAAGATAAAATGGTGCCAGTGATGTTTAACCGCATCCACACCATGAACAAGCCACCACGCGATGAAGAAGAATTGCGTCAAATCTTCCTAGACGAAGGCGTTGATGCTAAGAAATTCGATGCGGCATACAACGGCTTTGCAGTCGACTCTATGGTTCGCCGCTTCGACAAAGCATTCAAAGACAGCGGTCTTTCTGGTGTTCCTGCGGTCGTCGTTAACAACCGCTACCTAGTCGACGCTCAAGGTATCAGCTCTCTCGATGAATACTTCGAGCTCGTTAACTTCCTACTTAAGAAGTAACGTATTGATTAAAGGAAGCTTCGGCTTCCTTTTTTGCACTAGTTCAAAAATATTCATAGATAAACAATCATCCTGAAAACGTTGTGCTTTACTGATATTAATATCCAGTCCTAAGAACTGGTAGGCAAGGAGCCTTTGAATGAAAATAAAAATAACGCTTTTGGCACTGAGCATTGCAGCCTCTCCTGCTTTTGCCAAGCTTGCAGACGAACAAGGTTTCAGTGGTGAAATATCGATTAATACAGGGGTTACCTCTTCCACCTCAAACTTTAATACCGATGCAGATAGCACCATTTCGTCCATTAACCAGAAAGCCTCATCTGAGAGCTCATTTCTTATCGCTCCTTTGGGTAGTATTGCTTACACCTTTGGCGAAAAATTAAATCACCAGGTATACACAGGTACAACTCGTGATGACGTAGCAACAGGTACTGTGGTGCTTGAATTGGGTTATAAATACCAACTAGAGTCAGGCATGACCATCGACGCTTCACTTCTGCCGACTGTCATGTCTGGTGAGACTTGGGCCGATCCGTACAACACCACTTCAGGTCGCACCAAAACGGATGAAACAGGCAATGCCTTTCGTGTGAAACTAAGTAGCATTGCGGGGTCTGCTTTCTCGTTAGACATGGCCTACGCCACCAAAGATGTGGAAGATGATCGGGTTAGAGAAGAATTACAGCGTGATGCCAATACTTTCTACCTGAAAGGTCAGTACCGTCAACCAATCAATCGCACCATGATGTTAGTACCATCATTGATTTACCAATCAAGGGATGCCGACGGTAACGCTGAGTCTTACGAACAGTTTGGTGGTGAAGTGAGTCTATTTGGTGGCATAGGCCGCCACCAGTACGCTCTGACAGCGGGTTATAATCAACGTTCTTACGACGCAAGTAACCCAATCTATAATAAAAAACGCAGCGACGATAATATCAACCTTTTTGCCGCCTATGAGTATGAGCAATTCATGGATTGGGAAAACTGGTCGTTTATTTCTCTAGCCGGTTATGGTGTCAGCGATTCGAACATTACTTTCTACGATGAGTCGCAATACATCGTCTCAGTCGGCCTGAACTACAAGTTCTAGTTAGGCATCACTGATCGCTAATAACCATTAGTTCATAACAACTGGTTCATAACAACGAAAGCCTACGTAAAAAGCAGGCTTTCTTGTTTCTATACCAATCACAGTAAATAAATGACCCGTTGTTTACTACGATTGGTATGACTACACCGCTTGAGCCGTAAGTTGCTTCAACAATCGATCCATTGCTCGGTAGCCAAGCGCTTCCGATAAGTGCTTCTTTTCAATCTGTTCGTTACCGTCTAGGTCTGCAATGGTTCGCGCTACCTTGATGATTCGATGATAAGCACGAATTGATAAACCTAATCGATGCAGAGCCGTTTCCAGAAATTCTGCATCCTCACGCCTCAATGGGCAGTACTTTTCAATTTCTCGGCTACCTAACAGTGCATTCGATTTATGGTTTCGAGATAACATCAACTCGCGAGCCTGCTTAACCCTTTGCTTAACGACTTGAGTGGTTTCACCACGGTCACCACCTTCGGCTAACATCCCTTTAGGCAACAGAGGGATCTCTAATGACATATCGAACCTATCCAGTAATGGCCCCGATAATCGATTGAGATAGCGCAATATGATCTGCGAATTAGCTCGCGCTTGATTGCCTTCGTAATAACCTGTTGGGCTAGGGTTAAGTGCACCAACTAATTGAAAGCGAGCAGGAAAGCGAGTTTTACCCGCAACACGGGAGATAATGATTTCACCCGACTCTAGTGGCTCTCGCAGTGAATCAAGCACCTTACGCTCAAACTCTGGCATCTCATCAAGAAACAATAAGCCGTTATGCGCCAAAGAGATCTCTCCGGGGCGAGGTATCGAGCCACCACCGACCAATGCTGCCATCGAACTCGAATGGTGTGGGGAACGGAAAGGTCGTTGCTTCCAGTTGTATTGATTGATCTCTTGCTGCGTTAAAGAGGCTACCGACGCGGTTTCCATCGCCTCGCCGTCACTCATTTCGGGCAACAAATCGCGCAATCGAGACGCCAACATGGTTTTTCCAGTTCCGGGCGGGCCGAGAAAAAGCAGGTTATGGTTGCCCGCTGCGGCGATCTCCAGTGCTCGCTTACCTTGTTGCTGGCCAATAATATCTTGTAAGTCACGATTATCAGACACATCTACATGATGATGCTCGGTTCGATATAAACCAAGCTGAGCCTGGCCACACATATCAGCGCAAACCTCCAACAAGGTTTGTGCAGATTTATGCGCTCCCTTGCCAACTAAGGCCGCCTGATCACCGTTATGGTGCGGAACCACTAAGCATCGTTCAACGCTATCGGCGGCTAACGTCGCTGGCAACACGCCCTTTACTGAACGCAACTCTCCGGACAACGCCAACTCACCGATAAATTCATGTTGAACTATTTTTGATGTAGGAAGCTGATCGGACGCCACCAAAATCCCAAGCGCAATTGGCAGATCGAAACGTCCTCCCTCTTTGGGTAAATCTGCAGGTGCAAGGTTGACCGTGATTCTTTTCGATGGAAATTCAAAGCGAGAATTGATGATGGCACTCCTTACTCGATCTTTAGATTCCTTGACCGTCGTTTCAGGTAGACCCACCAGCGTAAAACCGGGCATTCCGTTGCTAATATGCACTTCCACAGTCACTTCTGGTGCCTCTACACCCACACTAGCTCGGCTATGAATTATTGCGAGTCCCATAACTTTCCTTTGTCTTTGATTTAAAAGTATTCACTCTGGATATTCATTGCTCACCAAAGCCATAAGGTTGTTATATAGCGTGGTGGAATGGTGTTTTAATGTGAAAAAAGAATGACATTTTCCTTGTCATGCAGCAGATTTGTGTGATAACACTAGAGATGTAGACATTTACTTAAGACAATAAACGAGAAAACTCGAACTTTATGACATTTAACGCTCGCATTTACGCACTGATTAACCTGATTATCGTAGTCATTATTGAGACTGCGCGGGGGCGAGTGGGAAAAAAGTAACCACGAATTAGAAAAAACCCCCGCACTGAAAAGTCCGGGGGTTTTTTCTAATTTAGACATTCGATTTTATATTTTGAAACATTTTCGGCTTTGCCGATTTACAGGAAGAATGGGAGCACAAGATGTGCAGAGACAATGGAAACAATTACCAAAACAAAGGTAATACGGAGGAATTACGATGAAAGGCGCAGAACTGGTCGTATCCGCACTCAAGCAACAAGGCATTGAGACCGTATTTGGTTACCCTGGCGGTGCCATCATGCCAATCTACGATGCACTCTATGACGGCGGGGTTGAACATATCCTATGTCGCCATGAGCAAGGCGCTGCAATGGCCGCTATCGGTATGGCTCGAGCAACGCAAGACGTCGCTGTTTGTATGGCAACCTCAGGCCCGGGTGCAACTAACCTAGTCACAGGTCTTGCTGATGCTTTTATGGATTCCATCCCACTCGTAGCGATCACTGGTCAAGTTGCTAGTTCCCACATTGGTACCGATGCATTCCAAGAAATGGATGTGATTGGTATGTCTCTGTCATGTACTAAACACAGCTACCTTGTTACCGATATTGAAGATCTTGCGCCGACATTGGCTGAAGCATTTATCGTTGCAAAAGCAGGGCGTCCCGGTCCGGTTATTGTCGATATCGCTAAAGATGTTCAACTAGCAGAGTCCCCTGTAAAAATTCTTCCTGAATTTACACCCCCCGCAATTCCTGTAGTGACAACGGATGCTATTGAGCAAGCTCAGTACTTCTTGTCTCAAGCGACTCGTCCTGTTTTATACGTAGGTGGTGGCGTTCAACTGGCGAAAGCAACCGATGCTGTTCGTGAGTTTTTACGTCTAAACCCAATGCCTGCAGTAAGCACACTAAAAGGCTTAGGCACCATTGAACGTGACGACCCACACTACTTGGGTATGCTGGGTATGCACGGCACCAAAGCCGCTAACCTAGTGGTTCAAGAAAGTGACCTGTTGATTGTTGTTGGCGCTCGTTTTGATGACCGAGTAACCGGCAAGCTCGACACCTTTGCACCGCACGCTAAAGTTATCCATATTGATATCGATGCGGCAGAGTTCAGTAAACTACGTCTTGCCGATGCACCAATTCGTGGTGACATCAACAAGATCATGCCTCAACTGGAGCTAAGCCAAGACATCTCTTCTTGGGTTCATCACTCCGAAGGCCTTCGTAGCTCATTCAAATGGCGTTACGACCACCCTGGCGACCTTATCTTCGCACCTCTGTTGTTGAAACAACTGTCAGACATGATGCCTGCGAGTTCTATGGTTTCGACCGATGTTGGCCAACATCAGATGTGGGCAGCTCAACACATTCAGCCACGCGATCCACAAAACTTCATCACTTCAGCGGGCTTAGGCACTATGGGCTTTGGCCTACCTGCAGCCATGGGTGCATCGGTTGGTCGTCCTAATGACCAATCTATACTTATCTCAGGTGACGGCTCGTTCATGATGAACATTCAAGAGCTTGGTACGCTGAAGCGTCGCCAAATCCCAGTAAAAATGGTGCTGCTTAACAACTCGCGCTTAGGCATGGTTCGCCAATGGCAATCGCTGTTCTTTGATGGCCGACACAGTGAAACCATCTTGGATGACAACCCGGATTTCGTCATGCTAGCGAAAGCATTTGATATCCCGGGCAAAACCATCACGCGTAAAGAAGAAGTAGAACCAGCACTGAAAGAGATGCTAGAGAGCAAAACCGCTTACCTACTTCATGTTCTTATCGATGAAGAAGAGAACGTATGGCCACTAGTACCGCCAGGTGCTTCAAACAGTGAGATGTTGGAGAACACATAACATGAAAAGATACCTATTAGACATCAAAGCCGATGATAAGCCTGTACTACTAGAGCGTGTTCTTCGTGTTATCCGCCACCGTGGCTTTATTGTTAAGCAAGTAGCTGGCACTCAAAACCACGAAAGCAAAGTGGCGAGTGTTGAGATCATTGTCGACAGTGAGCGTCCGATCTCTTTCTTGGTAAACCAAATCGAAAAACTGTGGGATGTGCGTACCGTTGACGTTATCTCGATCAGCCGTAATGAATTGCCAAACAACAACTTACAACAAAAGATAAACGCATAAGGAACCGCTAACATGACAGCTAAAACAGCAGACTATATTTGGTTTAATGGTGAGATGGTTCCTTGGGCAGAGGCGAACGTTCACGTCCTGACTCACGCAATGCACTACGGTACTTCTGTGTTTGAAGGTGTTCGTTGCTACAACACACCAAAGGGTCCGGTTATCTTCCGTCACCCAGAGCATGCTAAGCGCCTAAAAGACTCAGCAAAAATCTACCGCTTCCCTATTCCTTACACTGAGGAAGAAATTATGGATGCGACTCGCGAAACGCTACGCCAAAATAAGCTAGAGTCAGCGTACATCCGCCCTCTCGGCTTTGTCGGTAACGTTGGCTTAGGTGTTTGCCCGCCTGAAAACACAGAGATGGATCTGATCATCGCTGCTTTCCCTTGGGGTTCTTACCTAGGCGAAGAAGCGCTAGAAAACGGCGTTGATGCGATGATTTCTAGCTGGAACCGTGCCGCTCCAAACACTATCCCAACCGCAGCAAAAGCCGGTGGTAACTACCTATCTTCACTACTGGTTGGTGGTGAAGCTCGCCGTCATGGTTACGATGAAGGCATCGCACTGAGTGTTGATGGTTACCTTTCAGAGGGTGCAGGTGAGAACATCTTTGTGGTACGTAACGGCGTACTATCAACGCCACCAGCGACCAGCGCAATTCTGCCGGGTATCACTCGTGATTCGATCATGACACTAGCAAAAGACATGGGTTATGAGATCCGTGAGGAGAACATTGCTCGTGAAGCACTATACCTTGCCGATGAAGTATTCATGACAGGCACAGCTGCCGAAATCGTTCCGGTTCGCAGCGTAGACAAAATTACAGTAGGTGAAGGCAAACGCGGTCCTATCACTGAAAAAGTTCAAGCGGCTTACTTTGGTTTATTCAATGGCACGACTGAAGATAAGTGGGGCTGGTTAGATTATGTTTACCCAGCAGACCAAACTTCAGCAAACCAAACGCAAACAACTAAGTAAGCAACAGCCAAATATTTTATAAGGATTTAAGCAATGCCAATCTATCGTTCAGCAACGACTACCCACGGACGCAACATGGCTGGTGCGCGCGCTTTATGGCGTGCAACTGGCGTTAAAGATGATGACTTCGGTAAGCCGATCATCGCGGTTGTAAACTCGTTCACTCAATTTGTACCAGGCCACGTTCACCTTAAAGACATGGGTCAACTGGTTGCGGGTGAAATCGAGAAAGCCGGCGGTATCGCTAAAGAATTCAACACCATCGCAGTCGATGATGGTATCGCAATGGGCCACGGCGGTATGCTGTACTCACTGCCATCACGTGAGCTTATCGCAGACTCGGTAGAGTACATGGTCAATGCACACTGTGCAGATGCGATGGTGTGTATCTCTAACTGTGACAAAATCACTCCGGGAATGATGATGGCAGCAATGCGCCTTAACATCCCAGTGATCTTTGTATCAGGCGGTCCAATGGAAGCAGGTAAAACCAAGCTTTCAGATCAAATCATCAAGCTCGACCTTGTTGATGCGATGATTCAAGGCGCCGATCCAACGATTTCAGACGAGCAAAGTGAGCAAGTAGAACGTTCTGCATGTCCAACCTGTGGTTCATGTTCAGGTATGTTCACAGCAAACTCAATGAACTGTCTAACAGAAGCACTTGGCCTATCTCAGCCGGGTAACGGTTCAATGCTGGCGACGCACGCAGACCGCGAAGAACTGTTCATCAATGCCGGTAAGCGCATCGTTGATCTAACCAAGCGTTACTACGAGCAAGACGACGAGTCAGCACTGCCACGCAACATCGCAAACCGCGCTGCTTTCGATAATGCGATGGCGCTTGATATCGCAATGGGTGGTTCTAGTAACACCGTTCTTCACCTTTTAGCAGCCGCTCAAGAAGGCGACATTGATTTCGATATGGATGATATCGATGCGATGTCTCGCCGTGTACCACACCTATGTAAAGTGGCACCTTCAACACCGAAGTACCACATGGAAGACGTTCACCGTGCTGGTGGCGTAATGGCTATCCTTGGTGAACTTGACCGTGCAGGTCTATTGAACAACCAAACTCGCACTGTGCTTGGTCTAAGCATGCAAGAGCAACTTGCTCAGTACGACATCATGCAGACAGAAGACGAAGCCGTGCTTAAGTTCTTCCGTGCTGGCCCTGCGGGCATCCGTACAACTAAAGCTTTCTCACAAGATTGCCGTTGGGATCGCCTTGATGACGATCGCAAAGAAGGTTGTATTCGCACTAAAGAAAACGCATTCAGCCAAGAAGGCGGCCTAGCGGTACTTTCAGGTAACATCGCGGTTGATGGTTGTATCGTTAAGACCGCGGGTGTTGATGAAGAAAACCTTAAATTCCAAGGCCCTGCTATCGTATTCGAAAGCCAAGATACGGCAGTAGACGGCATCTTAGCGGGTAAAGTAAAAGCCGGCGAAGTGGTTGTTATTCGTTACGAAGGTCCTAAAGGTGGTCCGGGTATGCAAGAGATGCTCTACCCAACGACTTACCTAAAATCTATGGGGCTAGGAAAGTCGTGTGCGCTTCTAACTGACGGACGTTTCTCTGGTGGTACATCAGGCCTGTCTATCGGTCACGCATCTCCAGAAGCTGCAAGTGGCGGTGTGATAGGTCTAGTAAACACTGGCGATATCATCACTATCGACATCCCTAGCCGCTCAATCACACTTGATGTGCCAGAAGCAGAGCTTGAAGCACGTCGCGTTAAACAAGATGCACTAGGCTGGAAACCAGAAAACCGTCAGCGTGAAGTGTCTTTCGCACTGAAAGCTTATGCAAGCATGGCGACCAGTGCCGACAAAGGCGCTGTACGTGATAAGTCTAAACTTGAGGGCTAACTATGAGTGATGACACCTCCAGCCCCCAAAAACAAACTGGCGCAGATTATCTGCGTCAGATCCTGAGAGCGCCGGTTTACGAAGCGGCAATCGTGACACCTCTGCAGGATATGCCACGTTTAAGCGCGCGCATTGGTAATCAGGTTCAGCTTAAACGAGAAGACCGTCAGCCGGTGCACTCGTTCAAGCTACGTGGTGCCTACAACATGGTATCAAGCCTTTCTGAACAACAGAAAGCCGCAGGTGTGATTGCTGCATCGGCAGGTAACCATGCTCAAGGTATGGCGCTGTCCGGTTCTAAGCTTGGTATTCAGACCACGATTGTGATGCCAAAAACGACGCCGGATATCAAGGTTGATGCGGTACGCGGATTTGGTGGTAACGTGGTTCTGCACGGCAGTAATTTCGATGAAGCAAAAGCGGAAGCGGAACGCCTATCGGCTGAACATGGCTTCACCTTTGTACCTCCTTTCGATCACCCACTGGTGATTGCAGGGCAAGGTACTATGGGCATGGAGATGCTGCAGCAAAACGGTCACATGGATTATATCTTTGTGCCGGTTGGTGGTGGTGGCTTAGCCGCTGGTGTTGCAGTGCTTATCAAACAACTGATGCCAGAGATTAAAGTGATTGCGGTAGAGCCTGAAGACTCAGCTTGCTTGAAAGCAGCACTGGATGCGGGTGAACCAGTGGTACTGGATCAGGTCAGCATGTTTGCTGATGGTGTTGCGGTTAAACGCATTGGTGAAGAAACCTTCCGTCTTTGCCAACAGTACATTGATGGTCATATTACAGTCTCTAGCGATGAAATCTGCTCTGCGGTAAAGGACATATTTGAAGACACCCGTGCAATTGCTGAGCCTTCAGGAGCGCTTGCTCTGGCAGGCCTTAAGAAGTTTGCAGAACAAAACCAACTGCAAAATAAGCAACTAGCAACGGTACTTTCTGGTGCGAACACCAACTTCCACGGTCTGCGTTATGTCTCTGAGCGTTGTGAATTGGGTGAGAAGCGAGAAGGTCTACTTGCGGTGACTATTCCAGAACGACAAGGTGCGTTCCTAGAGTTCTGTAACATTATTGGTGGTCGAGCGGTGACTGAGTTTAACTACCGCCACAACGACGAAAGCCTCGCGAATATCTTCGTTGGTGTACGTCTACAAGGTGGACAAGAAGAACTCGAACACATCATCAATGACCTACGTGAGGGCGGCTACCCAGTTGTCGACTTGTCTGATGACGAGATGGCAAAGCTGCACATTCGTTACATGATTGGCGGTAAACCATCGAAGCCATTGAAAGAACGTCTTTACAGCTTTGAGTTCCCTGAATACCCAGGGGCATTGATTAAATTCCTTGATACCTTAGGGACTCACTGGAATATCAGCTTGTTCAACTATCGTAACCATGGTGCTGATTACGGTCGCGTGCTGTGTGGTTTTGAGCTTGGTGATGACGATTTGGCTCAGTTCTCTACGCACTTAGAAGAACTCGGCTACCAATGCAAAGATGAAACCGATAACCCTTCCTACAAGTTCTTCTTGTCATAAGAGTTAACGACCGAATCAAAAAGAGCGAGTATTTACTCGCTCTTTTTATGGGCGAGACTAAAACCTAACCCGAATGATCTTCAACGGATCACATCATTAGATCGCTTTGCGATGATCCAACCAATCTTGGTGAAGCTGTTCACTCGATCCTAAATACTTAACCATCCACTCGATCAACTTATGGTTGTCGTCTTTACGCCACACTAAGCAGCAATGACTCTGCGGGCTTGGCTCAGGTAATATTTTTTCTACCAGCAAACCTTGCTCAATAATAGGTGCGGCGATATGCCTTGGCATGTAACCCACCCCTACACCATTTTTAAGGCATTCTATTGCGCTGTACCAATTAGGCAATAGTAGACGTCTCTGACTTGCATAATGGCCAGTGTGACGCTTAGGCAGCACGCTGGAGGTATCATCCAAACATATTGCTGGGTATTGACTGACAAAGGCTTCATTAAGGTTTTGCTCTCGCACACACGGGTGACTGGGTGACATCACAAATGCCCAATCTAACCGCCCCATATCCTTAACTTCAAAGTCACCACCAACCGGAATCGCCGAGGTTGCACCAATCACGACATCCGCCCTGCCCTGTGCAATGGCTTCCCAAGAGCCGTTAAACACTTCCATGTTAATCTGCAGCTCAGCGAACTCAAAGGTTTGATAAAACTCTTCAATCATAGGCTTCATCTTGTCGAGCTTAACCACGTTATCAAGCGTTAGGCGCAAGGTTTTCTTCCAACCACGCGCTGCTCGGCGAGTCTGGGCACTGAGTTCTTCCATCTGTCTCAGCAGTTGACGAGCCTCTTCAATAAACAGCTCTCCTGCAGGTGTCAGCTCTACTTTTCTTGGTAAGCGTCTGAAAAGTAGAACATCAAGCTCTTGCTCTACCTGCCTAACCCCATAGCTGATCGCTGAGGGCACTTTGTGCAACTGTTCAGCAGCTGCGGTAAAACTACCCAAGCGCGCCACAGTGTCGAGCATTTCTAACGAGGATTTAGAGAACATAAGCCTTCAAATTTTTTGATTGATAACCACATATTTTAGCGTTTTATTTTATCAGGTCTGAAAAATAGAATGTCAGCATAAATAAACAGGGGCTTTCACTTCTGTATATCAAACAATTTTTTTGATGATAAAAACATCATTACCTTTAGTTTAATGGCATCTTATGAATATTTCTAAATTTCAATTAGTCTACCTTGCAGTTCTTTCAATGCTTGGCTTTATTGCGACTGATATGTACCTTCCTGCATTTAAGGCAATGGAAGTTGATTTCGCAACTGGCCCAGAGCAAATTGCTCTGTCTCTAACTGTATTCCTTGGTGGTATGGCACTAGGTCAGCTTCTTTGGGGTCTCGCAAGTGACAAGTATGGTCACCGCAACACGCTGGCAGTCGGTCTAGTAATATTCACCGCAGCTTCATTTGGCTTAGCATTCAGTACCGAAGTATGGCATCTACTGACACTGCGCTTCATTCAAGCGATCGGTGTATGTGCGCCTGCGGTAATTTGGCAAGCCATGGTTATCAAGCGTTACTCTCAGAGCAGTAGCCAGCAAATTTTTGCTACTATCATGCCTCTAGTAGCGCTATCTCCAGCATTAGCACCTCAACTGGGTGTGTTGCTAGCAGACAGCTTTGGCTGGCACAGTATCTTCATTACATTGACTTTGATGGGCGCACTACTAATTGCAACAACAATGGCTCAACCAAAAGAAGCGCCTGAAGTAAAACAGACATCGATTAAGACAGACATCAAGATGTTGATAAAATCAAAACCTTACATGGGTAATGTTTTAATGTTTGCTTCGGCATCTGCAGCGTTCTTCGCTTACCTAACGGGTATGCCAGAGATAATGGCTCAGCTAGGTTATGAAGCAAAAGACATCGGTTTGAGCTTTATCCCACAGACAATCGCGTTCATGGCGGGTGGTTATTTCGGTAAGCAAGCGGTGAAGAAATATGGCGATGGCGTTGTACTAAGAAATCTTATCGGTTTGTTCAGCGTTGCAGCGATGCTTATCTTCATTGCGTCACAGTGGGAGCTGACGTCAATCTGGCCTCTGCTTGCGCCTTTCTGTTTGATTGCTGTAGCAAACGGTGCACTTTACCCAATAGTAGTAAACCGTGCTCTATCAAGTGCTAAGCAAAGCCCAGCAACAGCTGCTGGCCTACAAAACAGCCTGCAAATCAGTATCAGTGGCCTATCAAGTGCATTGGTCGCGGCAATGGCTAGCCAAGCACTAAGCGCAACGGGTATCGCGGTTGTGATTTGTTTGGGTGCATTGTGGGTTGGCTATATTGTTTCGAACAAAGAGCTTTCTGAACACTTCGCGACACCAGACAACTCTCGAGTGGTCGCTGACGAGAAACAAGACTAGTTTCTAGGTTAAAGAAAACAAAAAAGAGCGAGATTAATCGCTCTTTTTTTATATCTAGATATCTAAGAAAAACCAATAGCAGTGCTATTAGCTCTATCGCAGTCATCTGATTTATAGTTGAGACTACTTTTTCTTAGTCGGACGCTGCCAGTTGGCAATCTTGCGCTCTTTCGCACGGCTGATAACTAGCTCATTTTCAGAAACATCGCGCGTTACTGTAGAGCCCGCACCGACAGTTGCGCCGTTGCCAATAGTAACAGGTGCGATTAATTGGCTGTCTGAGCCAACAAATACGTCATCGCCAATGATGGTCTTAAACTTGTTCGCGCCATCGTAGTTACAAGTGATAGCACCCGCACCCACATTTACACGTTGACCGATCTCAGCATCACCTAGGTAAGTAAGGTGATTCGCTTTAGAACCCTCACCAAGACGAGTGTTCTTCACTTCAACAAAGTTACCTACATGCGAATTGTTACGCATGTCAGCTCCTGGACGTAAGCGAGTGAAAGGACCAACCGTACAGTCTTCACCAATTGTCGCACCTTCGATTACGCTGTATGGGCGAACGATAGTGTTGTCATCAATCTCACAGTCTTTAAGTACACAACCAGTGCCGATAACCACGTTATCACCAATGCTTACGCTGCCTTCAATGATTACGTTGGTATCAATCTCAACATCCATACCACATTGAAGCTCACCACGTAGGTCAAAGCGGCTTGGGTCACGTAACATTACGCCTTGCTTCAATAGCTTGTCTGCTTGTTCAGCTTGGTAAGCGCGCTCTAGACGAGCCAGTTGTGAGCGGTCGTTCACGCCTTCAACTTCAATGGGGCTTACTGGATGTACAGCCTCAACCGCACGACCTTCATCGTGAGCCGCTGCAATAACGTCAGTCAGGTAGTATTCACCCTGTGCGTTATCGTTGCTTAGGCCAGACAACCAACGCTTCAGATCGCCACCAGTAGCCACCATAACACCAGTGTTAATCTCTTTGATAAGCTTCTGCTCATCGGTTGCATCTTTTTGCTCAACGATAGCGACAACCGGGCCATTGCGACGAATGATACGACCGTAGCCCATCGGGTTGTCTAACACGACCGTTAGTAATGCGATACCACCGTTTGGTTGAGCGTCTAATAGGTTTTCAATGGTTTCTGGCGAGATAAGCGGAACATCACCGTATAGCACTAGTACTTTTTCATCATCAGCGAAATGTGCAGATGCCTGATCCACAGCGTGGCCAGTACCCAACTGCTCAGCTTGCAGTGCCCAATTTACAGACTCTTCAGCTAGAGTAGCCTTCATCTGATCACCACCGTGGCCGTAAACCAGGTTGATATTTTGAGCGCCTAAACCATTACATGTATCGATAACATGCTTCACCATTGGCTTACCCGCAAGCGTGTGCAGAACCTTTGGTGTGTTTGAATACATGCGAGTGCCTTTGCCCGCCGCGAGAATCACTGCGCTAAACTTCATTGTAAACCTATCCAACAGTATTTTTATTAAGCCGATATTGTAACCGTTTTTGGCCGAAAAATTAAATCACAATAACCATTTAACCAGTAGTGATGCTTAAAAGATGCATTTTTCAGAACCTAAAAATGCAAAAAGGCGACCCTTAGGTCGCCTTTATCTCAGAGTCTATAATCTTAAAAAAGATTAACGACGCTGTTTTGTCAGTTCGATAACTCGTAACTGAGCAATGGCTTTAGCCAGTTCACCGGCCGCTTGTGCGAAGTCTATGTCGCCATGCTGATTTTGGATATTCTCCACAGCCTTGCGTTTAGCTTCTTCCGCCTTTGCTGCGTCTAGCTCTTCACCACGGATAGCTGTATCAGCCAGTACAGTCGCTGTACCAGGCTGAACTTCTACCATACCACCAGAAACATAAATAATTTCTTCGTGGCCGTGCTGCTTAACAATACGCACCATACCAGGCTTGATAGCGGTCAGCAGTGGAGTGTGACCATGGAAAATACCAAGCTCACCCTCACTACCGGTCACCTGAAACGTCTCAACAAGACCAGAGAAAATTTGTTTCTCGGCACTTACAACGTCTAGGTGAAAGGTTATTGCTGCCATATCGCCTCCTAGTTAGCCTTATAGCTTCTTAGCATTCTCGATAGCTTCGTCAATTGCACCACAGTACATGAACGCTTGCTCTGGAATGTCATCGTATTCACCAGATAGAAGACCTTGGAAGCCACGTAGAGTCTCTTTAAGAGGTACGTAAACGCCTGGGTCACCTGTAAATACTTCCGCTACGTGGTAAGGCTGAGTTAGGAACTTCTCAATCTTACGAGCACGAGATACAACTTGCTTATCTTCTTCAGATAGCTCGTCCATACCTAGGATAGCAATGATATCTTTCAGCTCTTTATAGCGCTGAAGAGTAGACTGAACGCCACGAGCGATGTCGTAGTGTTCTTGTCCAACTACCAATGGATCCAGTTGACGTGAAGTAGAATCTAGCGGGTCGATCGCTGGGTATAGACCCATAGATGCGATGTTACGGTTAAGTACAACCGTTGCATCCAAGTGAGCGAACGTTGTTGCTGGAGACGGGTCAGTCAAGTCATCCGCAGGTACGTATACCGCCTGTACAGACGTGATAGAACCAGCTTTAGTTGACGTGATACGCTCTTGTAGAACACCCATTTCTTCAGCTAGTGTAGGTTGGTAACCTACCGCAGAAGGCATACGACCTAGAAGTGCTGATACTTCAGTACCTGCTAGTGTGTAACGGTAGATGTTATCAACGAACAGTAGAACGTCACGACCTTCGTCACGGAAACGCTCTGCCATTGTTAGACCAGTCAGTGCAACACGTAGACGGTTACCTGGTGGCTCGTTCATCTGGCCGTAAACCATCGCTACTTTTGATTCTTCAGGTTTTTCGATGTTTACAACACCTGCTTCCTGCATCTCAAAGTAGAAATCGTTACCTTCACGAGTACGCTCACCTACACCTGCAAATACAGATAGGCCTGAGTGTTGAAGTGCGATGTTGTTGATAAGTTCCATCATGTTAACGGTCTTACCTACACCAGCACCACCGAATAGACCGATTTTACCACCCTTAGCGAATGGACAAATCAAGTCGATTACTTTAACACCAGTTTCTAGAAGAGCTGTCTCGTTAGACTGCTCTTCGTAGCTTGGAGCTTCACGGTGAATGGCGTAATGCTCTTCAGCACCAATCTCGCCACACTCATCAATCGCGTCACCTAGGACATTCATGATACGACCCAATGTCTTAGTACCTACTGGTACTGAGATTGGAGCGCCAGTATTTTCAACTGTCAAACCACGACGTAAACCATCAGAGCTACCCATTACGATTGCGCGAACTACGCCACCGCCAAGTTGTTGCTGAACTTCAAGAACTAGACGCTCTTTCACTTCATTAACATTCAGAGCATCGTATACACGAGGTACTTCGCCCTGTGGGAACTCTACGTCGACTACCGCACCGATGATCTGTACGATCTTACCTGTAGCCATCGTTAATCCTCTAACTATTTAGTTTTACCTAAGCTTAAACCGCAGCTGCGCCTGAAACGATCTCAGAAAGTTCTTGTGTAATCGCCGATTGACGGGCTTTGTTATACACAAGTTCTAAGTCATCAATAATGTCACCAGCATTATCTGTTGCTGATTTCATTGCAATCATTCGAGCCGCTTGCTCACAAGCAAGGTTCTCGACCACACCTTGGTACACTTGAGATTCGACATAGCGAACCAATAGTGCATCTAGTAGTGGCTTTGGCTCGGGCTCATAAATGTAGTCCCAAGAATGACTGCGTTTCATTTCTTCGCTGTCTGATTTAGGCAAAGGAAGTAATTGATCGATCGTTGGTTCTTGAACCATAGTGTTTTCAAACTTGTTGAACACTACGAACAGGCGATCTAGTTCGCCTTCATCATATTTCTTCAGCATAACGCTCACAGAGCCAATCAAGTCTTCAAGGCTTGGACGATCGCCCAGACCAGAAACTTGAGCTGCTACTTTCGCGCCGCTGTTGTTGAAAAATGCTGTTGCTTTAGAGCCTACAATTGCAAGCTCAACATCAGCACCTTTCTCAGACCAATCTTTCATGTCGTTCATGGCTTTCTTGAACAAGTTAATGTTCAAACCACCACAAAGACCACGGTCTGTAGAAACGATGATGTAACCAACACGTTTGGCTTCACGTTCCTCAAGATAAGGATGCTTATACTCGAGGCTACCATTAGCCAAATGACCGATCACTTTACGCATTGTTTCTGCATATGGACGAGTAGCTTCCATTGCGTCTTGAGAACGACGCATTTTTGAAGCTGCTACCATTTCCATTGCTTTCGTAATCTTCTGTGTGCTTTTAACACTACCGATTTTATTACGTATCTCTTTTGCGCCGGCCATCGTTACTCTCCGTTAATGGTATGAGGTGGCCCTAAGACCACCTACCAATTACCAGGTCTGGGTTGCCTTGAAATCGTCAACAAGCTTCTTCAGCTCAGCTTCGATTTCTTTGTTGAAAGCACCCGTTGCGTCGATCTGTGTTACTAGATCAGCGTATTGACCACGAGCAAACGACAGTAAAGCAGCTTCAAAGTCTAGAACTTTAGAAAGTTCAACGTCTTGAAGGTATCCACGCTCTGCAGCGAAGATTACTAGAGCTTGGTCAAATACAGACATAGGAGCGTATTGCTTCTGCTTCATCAGTTCTGTAACTTTTTGACCGTGGTCTAGCTGCTTCTTAGTCGCTTCATCAAGATCCGAAGAGAACTGAGCAAATGCTGCAAGTTCACGGTATTGAGCTAGAGCAGTACGGATACCGCCAGATAGCTTCTTGATGATTTTAGTCTGCGCCGAACCACCTACACGAGAAACTGAGATACCTGGGTCAACAGCTGGACGTACGCCCGCGTTGAATAGCTCAGTTTGTAGGAAGATCTGACCATCAGTAATCGAGATTACGTTCGTTGGTACGAATGCAGATACGTCACCAGCTTGCGTTTCGATGATAGGAAGAGCTGTTAAAGAACCAGTCTTGCCTGTCACTTCGCCGTTAGTGAATTTTTCTACGTATGCTTCGCTTACACGAGCTGCACGCTCTAGTAGACGAGAGTGAAGGTAGAAAACATCACCTGGGAACGCTTCACGACCTGGTGGACGCTTAAGTAGTAGCGAGATTTGACGGTAAGCGACAGCTTGCTTAGATAGATCATCATAAACAATCAGTGCATCTTCACCGCGATCACGGAAGTATTCGCCCATCGCACAACCAGCATACGGTGCAAGGTATTGCAGCGCTGCAGATTCAGAAGCCGATGCAACAACAACAACAGTGTTTGCTAGTGCGCCGTGCTCTTCTAGTTTGCGAACTACGTTAGCAATAGTCGACGCTTTTTGGCCGATAGCTACATAGATAGAGAAAATACCAGAATCTTTTTGGTTAATAATCGCATCGATCGCCATTGCTGTTTTACCAGTCTGACGGTCACCGATTACTAGTTCACGTTGACCACGACCGATAGGGATCATTGAGTCAACAGACTTGTAACCAGTTTGAACAGGTTGATCTACCGATTTACGGTCGATTACACCTGGTGCGATAATTTCTACAGGCGAAGTCAATTTAGCTTCGATTGGACCTTTACCATCAATTGGCTCACCTAGTGTGTTTACAACACGACCAAGCATTTCAGGACCTACTGGTACTTCTAGAATACGACCAGTACCTGTAACTTTCATGCCTTCCTGTAGGTCAGCATACGGGCCCATTACAACAGCACCAACCGAATCACGGTTCAAGTTTAGTGCTAGCGCGTAACGGCCACCCGGTAGTTCGATCATTTCACCTTGCATCACGTCCGCTAGGCCGTGGATGCTAAGGATGCCATCGCTTACAGAAACGATAGTACCTTCATTGCGAGCTTCACTAACAACGTCGAAAGATTCAATACGTTGTTTAATTAGATCGCTAATTTCAGTGGAATTAAGTTGCATGCTCCAATCCCCATTAAGACTGCAATGCATCGCTCAGGCGGTCTAAACGACTGCGCGCTGAGTTATCGATGACTAGGTCTCCGGCTCGAATAATAACTCCACTAAGTAGAGTCTCATCTATACTGCAATTCAGCTGAACTTTGCGCGCTAAGCGCTGTTCCAATTTGCTGCTAATCTCTGCACGTTGCTCTTCAGAAAGTTCTACCGCTGAAGTTACTTCAACGTCGATCTCTTTCTCATACTCTTTTTTGAGTATAAAGAACTCTTTACAAACATCAGGAAAAGCCATTAAGCGGCCATTCTCTGCCATCACTTTAATTAAGTTCTGACCGAATTCATCAAATTGTTCGCCACAAATTACAATGAATACTTCAGCTAATTTTTCAGCAGTCATAGAACCGCTTAATAAATTGTGAACATCATCATTTTGTGCCACTTCGGCAGCAAAAGTAAGCATTTGACCCCATTGGTCTAGCTCACCTTTATCTACCGCAAAGTCAAACGCTGCTTTAGCATAGGGGCGTGCGATTGTAGTCAAATCAGACATATACAGCCCCTTGCTTTAAAGTTTTGCAGTAATGTTGTTAAGAAGATCATCGTGTACATCTTTATCGATTGTACGTTCAAGGATTTTCTCAGCACCAGCTATAGCCAGAGTTGCGACTTGTTTGCGCAGGTCATCACGGGCACGTGTACGCTCTGCTTCAATTTCTGCTTCAGCTTGCGCTAAGATCTTCTGGCGTTCTGCCTGAGCCTCTTCGCGTGCTTCATCAATAATTTGAGCTTTACGTTTGTTTGCCTGATCAATAACCTCAGTTGCAGTGCGCTTTGCTTCTTTCATTTGCTCAGAAGCGTTGGCTTGTGCCAGGTTCAAGTCTTTAGCAGCGCGTTCAGCGGCTACCAGACCGTCAGCAATTTTTTTCTGACGTTCTTCAATTGCTTGCATGATTGGTGGCCATACATATTTCATGCAGAACCAAACAAACAGTGAAAAAGCAATTGCTTGACCTAGCAGAGTTGCGTTCATATTCACAACAGCTACCCCTCGTTAAGAATCAACTACAAAAATTTAATTAACTATTTAGAAGTTAATTAGCCTGCTAGTTGACCAACAAATGGGTTAGCAAACGTGAATAGTAGTGCGATTACGATACCGATCATTGGAACAGCATCCAATAGACCAGCGATGATGAACATCTTAACTTGTAGCATTGGAGCCATTTCAGGTTGACGCGCAGCGCCTTCTAGGAATTTACCACCAAGAATAGCAAAACCAATTGCAGTACCTACGGCACAAAGACCAACAATGATAGCAACAGCGATTGCTGAAAAACTTAGTACAGTTTCCATTTACGTTCTCCGATTAACATTAATAGTTAGAATAAAGCTTAAAAATTTTTTAGTGATCACTATCTTCATGAGCCATTGATAAGTAAACGATTGTCAACATCATGAAAACAAACGCTTGAATCAAAATAACCAAGATATGGAAGATAGCCCAAGGTAGTGCACCTACCCATTGTAAGTACCACGGTAGCATTGCCGCGATAAGAATAAACACCACCTCACCCGCAAACATATTACCAAATAAACGCATACCTAGAGATAGTGGCTTCGCTAATAACGAAATTACCTCAAGTACCAAGTTAAATGGAATCATGATTGGGTGATTAAATGGATGCAGTGCCAATTCTTTAGCAAATCCGCCTAGACCTTTCACTTTGATGCTGTAGTAGATCATCAGAGCAAAAACACCTAAAGCCATTGCCATTGTTATATTAACATCAGCTGTAGGAACCACTTTCAAGTAAGGGATACCTAGCCAATGCTCTGCAGGATATGGTAAGAAATCGATAGGCACTAAGTCCATCAAGTTCATAATGATAATCCAGCAGAATATAGTCAGTGCTAGTGGGGCAATCAGAGGGTTGCGGCCATGGAAAGTTTCTTTAACGTTGTCACCAACGAATTCCACTACCATTTCAACAAAACACTGAAGCTTACCAGGTACACCTACTGTTGCTTTCTTAGCGACTGAGCGAAAAACCCAAAGGAATAACATCCCTGTCAACACCGAAAAAAACAGACTGTCTATATGTACGTTCCAGAAACTTGTCTCCTCTACAAGACCAAACTTAGCTAAAGAAAGGTTTTGTAAATGGTGTTCAATGTATCCGGATGCTGTTGGCGCAGCCATAACTCATCCTATTTTTTATTGTTAATGAAAAGCACTGGCGCAAAGATATTAATACCTAGAACCAGTAAATAGGTCAGTTTGAGGGGAATTAATTCCACCTGCATATACATGTAGACGATAGAGAATAGTAGAACTGTGATTAAGATTTTGAGCGCTTCACCTGCATAGAACGACGCCGCAACTAACTTAGTTGCGCGAGCTCCACAAAATAGAAAAGCACACACACAAAAAACTACATTCGCGATGACAAAAATACCGCCACCGATTAATGCAGCAAAACCCCAATCAGGATTAACAGCTAAACCTAACCCTATCGCCACTAATATAACCGCGCTAAGCTCGATCAATAACATTTGCTTTGCAAGCACTCGTCCTGGTCTTGCTAACGCCGCTACCATGTATTCGTTCCTCTTTTAAGCCTACTTTGATACTCGCTTAAAAGCGTGCTGATAAATTGGCGAAAATTATACGTTCAGCCAAATTGATTGCAATAAGAATGCAGCAATCATTTACATTTTTGTATACAAACCGACAACTTTTGTACGAAATCACTTGTTCATTACATAATTGACCTAAATCAATTATCTCACTTAGTACTCTAATTTAGCAATAAGTTGATCTAATTTGTGAGGCTCATCAAGAGTAATTGTCACTTTTGACTTCCCACTAACAGAACGAGTAACTGAAACGTTTGCTTGCAATTTTTCCGTGAGTCTTCGTGAAAGTTCGATAGCTTCAGTGTCTTCTTGCTTCGATTCTGATTCAACGTCTGGCTTTAAGCACTTTTTAACAAGCTGCTCAGTTTGACGCACGGTCATTTTTTTGGTTGCCGCAGTGTTTGCTGCCTCAACCTGGGTATCGCCTTCGAGCGCAAGCAATGCTCTAGCATGCCCCATTTCCAGGTGTTTGTTGGAAACTAAACCTTTTACTTCATTTTCGAGCTGATTTAGACGTAATAAGTTACTAACCGTTGCTCTCGATTTACCGATCACTTCAGCAACTTGTTGATGTGTCAGCTCAAATTCGTTCTGCAAGCGCTCTAACGCTTGTGCTTCTTCTATAGCATTCAAGTCTTCACGCTGAATGTTCTCGATCAACGCCATCGCAATCGCGGCCTTGTCTTCGACTCTCTTAATTAGACATGGCACTTGCTTAAGGCCAGCTTGACGAGCAGCTCTCCAACGACGTTCGCCAGCAATAATCTCAAACTGGTCGTGTGCTAAGGGGCGTACAACGATTGGCTGAATAATACCTTGAGATTGGATTGATGCTGCCAGCTCTTCTAGCGCTTCCGGCGCAATATCCTTACGCGGTTGATATACACCTGGCTTTAAGCAACCAACAGCCAATTCGATAAGCTCACCATCAGCCGACAACGCCTGACTATAAGAAGCAACTTGCTGCTTTTCACGAGCTAATGAGCTAGTTGCAAGCAATGCATCTAGCCCCTTTCCTAAACCACGCTTAGACATTGAGCGAATTCCTTTGGTTGGACCTATACTGGGACTTCTTCACGACGTAACATTTCGCCAGCAAGAGCAAGATATGCCTTAGCTCCTGCAGAATATTTGTCGTAGTACATTGCTGGCTTGCCATGACTCGGCGCTTCTGCCAGACGCACATTTCTAGGGATCACAGTTCGATAGACTTTGCTACCGAAGTGCTTTTTGAGTTGATCAGATACTTCGTTCGATAAGCGGTTACGAGGGTCGTACATAGTACGCAGAAGACCTTCAATCTTCAGATTCTCATTGACCACCGCAGCGAGCTTGCTAATGGTATCCATCAACGCAGTCAAACCTTCCAGAGCAAAGTATTCACATTGCATAGGAACCAATACGGAATCGGCCGCAGCCATCGCATTAATTGTAAGAAGATTTAATGACGGTGGGCAATCGATAAAGATGAAATCATAGTTATTACGAATGGATGCCAACGCGTTCTTTAGGCGAACTTCACGAGCAAACACTTCCATCAATTTGATTTCTGCCGCTGTAACATCACCATTTGCGGCGATAAGGTCATAATTGCCAGATGTACTTCGGCAAACTACCTCATCAAATGGGGTGTCTTCAACTAGCAAATCGTAAGCAGTTGCTTCAACCTGATACTTGTCAACACCGCTCGCCATCGTGGCATTACCTTGAGGATCGAGGTCAACAACCAATATCTTGCGCTTTGTTGCCGCCATTGATGCTGCTAAGTTAATGCAAGTTGTTGTTTTTCCTACGCCACCCTTCTGGTTGGCAATTGCTACGATTTTACCCACTATGGCCTCGCTGATTATCCCTGACGCGATAAAGTAACTAGATGACGCTCTCCATCAAGCTCTGGCACTTGCAAAGCTTTAATGTCTGTCACTGAACACCATTCAGGTAACAGGTCGATTTCGTCTCTAGGATGTTGTCCCTTAAGAGCCAAAAATACACCGGATTGCTCTTTAGGTAAATGATGACACCACTCTACCATGTCTGTCATTGATGCAAATGCGCGACTGAGCACGGCATCAAACTTTTCTTCTGGTTGAAATTCTTCAACGCGACTTTGAATCGGCACCACGTTGTCGATACCCAGCTCATGAATCACTTGCTTGATAAAACGAATACGCTTACCCAAGCTGTCTAGCAAGTAAAACTCGCAGTCAGGATTCATGATTGAGAGCGGAATCCCAGGAAGACCAGGGCCTGTGCCAACGTCAATAAAGCGCTTGCCTTGTAAGTGAGTGCTAACAATGATGCTATCTAAGATATGTTTCACCATCATTTCTTGCGGATCACGAACTGACGTCAGATTGTATGCTTTGTTCCACTTGTTTAGTAACTCAACGTAGCCAACCAATTGGCTGCGTTGCTTTTCAGATACTTCAAGTTCAGTCTGGCCAATCAGGTGATCCAGTTTTTCGCGTAATGCGCTCATTATGCTTCCTCACCTTTTTTCAACAGGCCGTGTTTTTTCAAGTAAACCAACAGAATTGAAATTGCAGCAGGTGTGATACCTGAGATTCGCGATGCAATACCAATTGAGTCTGGTTTAGCGGTAGTTAGTTTAAGAACCACTTCGTTAGAAAGCCCTTTTACCTTACTGTAATCGATGTCAGCCGGCAGTTTGGTGTTTTCATGACGCAGTGATTTTTCAATTTCATCTTGTTGACGTTGGATATAGCCATCGTACTTCACTTGGATCTCAACTTGCTCAGACGCTTGTTGATCTTCCAGTGCAGGACCAAAACGATCCAACGACGTTAGCTGTGAATAAGTCATTTCAGGACGACGAAGAAGATCTTCACCACTCGCTTCACGAGACATTGGTGTTTTCAGGATCTGGTTCAATTGATCAATATCTTCAGATTTTGGATTAATCCATGTTTCTTTAAGACGTTGACGCTCTTTCTCCATGTTTTCCATCTTCTCGTTGAATCGCGTCCAACGAGCATCGTCGACCAAGCCAAGTTCACGTGACTTTTCAGTCAAACGGATATCAGCGTTGTCTTCACGAAGCAACAAGCGGTACTCCGCGCGAGATGTAAACATTCGGTACGGTTCTTTAGTACCCATCGTCGACAAGTCATCGATAAGTACACCCATGTAAGCTTGATCGCGGCGTGGGCTCCAGCCCTCTTTGCCTTGCGTAAACAAACTCGCATTCAAACCGGCCATTAAGCCTTGTGCTGCAGCTTCTTCGTAGCCGGTGGTGCCATTGATTTGCCCCGCAAAGAACAGACCCTTAATAAACTTGGTCTCGTAAGTCAGTTTAAGATCGCGAGGGTCAAAGAAGTCGTACTCAATCGCGTAGCCAGGACGGACGATGTGTGCGTTCTCAAAACCTTTCATTGAGTGAACGATTTTTACCTGAACATCAAACGGCAAACTGGTTGAAATACCATTCGGGTATAACTCGTGCGTCGTTAGGCCTTCAGGCTCAATGAAAATTTGGTGACTGTTTTTATCAGCAAAGCGCATCACTTTATCTTCAATCGACGGACAGTAACGAGGGCCAATACCTTCAATCACACCTGCGTACATCGGGCTGCGATCGAGATTGGCACGAATAACGTCATGCGTATTTTCGTTAGTGTGTGTGATGTAACATGGAATCTGACGCGGCTGCTGAGCTCGGTTACCCATGAATGAGAAAACCGGAGTCGGATTATCGCCGTGTTGAACCTCAAGCTCAGAAAAATCAACGCTGCGTGCATCGATGCGAGGAGGTGTACCCGTTTTCAGGCGATCAACACGAAATGGAAGATCACGAAGACGGTCAGCGAGCGCGATCGATGGTGGATCACCAGCACGTCCACCCGATGAACTTTCCATACCAATATGAATCTTACCGCCTAGGAATGTGCCTACCGTTAAGACCACAGCATTAGCGCGGAATTTGAGGCCCATTTGTGTAACCACACCCACCACTTGATCTTGTTCAACGATCAAGTCATCAACCGACTGTTGGAACAGAGTTAGGTTTGGTGTGTTTTCAAGAACATTACGGACAAAGGCTTTGTAAAGTGCGCGGTCAGCTTGTGCACGAGTTGCACGTACCGCAGGGCCTTTTGATGCGTTTAATGTTCTGAACTGAATACCTGCATGATCAATAGCTTGCGCCATTAATCCACCCATAGCATCGACCTCTTTTACCAAGTGGCCCTTACCGATCCCACCAATGGCTGGGTTACAAGACATCTGTCCCAACGTATCGATATTATGAGTTAGTAATAACGTACTTTGACCAGTACGTGCAGATGCGAGTGCGGCTTCCGTTCCTGCATGGCCACCACCAACAACGATGACGTCAAATTTTTCGTGATAAAGCATGAACCGACCTCAGGTACTCAAACGTTTCTAGATTGATAAAAAGGAGCGATATTCTACCTGTTTTCATAGCTTGAGAAAACGTTTTTGGAATTTTTCGAAAAAGCTGTTTTTAATTAATATAGATAAGATCTTTAGAGAGATCTTTTATTAGATCTATTATTAGGATCGAGGGTGTCTGTGGATAAGTAGAAAATGATCAACAAGATCATGGATCTTTTTTGGATCAAAGGGTGTGATCTAACTTTGATCACAATGAGGATTAGCTGGGATCAAAATGGCTACTTATACACAAGGAGAAATTACCTAGAAAGTTGTTATTTGGATAACTATAGGTTGATCACCGTATATGTATGATCTTATCCACAGAGAAAATTGAAAAAAAGGACATGTATTTCGATTTATTTTCAAAAAAGTTATTCACAATCACGATTTTCAGAGACAAAAAAAGCGGCATAAGCCGCTTTTTAGAAGATTGAGGTGTTAAAACTGGTCACTATGATCGTTAAACCATTCCTCTGCAGCATCTTCTGGGACCGGTGTTTCAAGAACATCGATGGTAAAACAGCCAGAAATAGCTTGAGCACCGAGCTCGTTTAGTTGGCTGTGGACTGATTTACCTGCCAAACAGAAGGTATCGTAGCTCGAATCTCCAAGCGCCACTACAGCAAAGCGAACCCGGCTTAAATCTGGAGATTGCTGGGTCAATGCGTCGATAAACGGCTTAATATTATCTGGAAATTCACCGGCACCATGAGTTGAAGTGACCAACAACCAAAAGCCTTGTTGGGGGATATCATCGTATTCAGGTTGATTATGAAGGGTTATTTCATGACCTTGCTCTTCAAGAAGATCATTAAGGTGATCGCCAACGTACTCTGCACCACCTAAGGTGCTACCTGTAATAATGTGGATCATTAAGCTGTCCTTACTAAAGAAGAAGGCCAGCATGAGCCGGCCTTTTAAGGTTATTTACCAATACAGAATGAAGAGAAGATGCGACCTAAAAGATCGTCTGAACTGAACTCACCCGTGATCTCATTGAGGTGCTGCTGAGTAATTCGAAGCTCTTCCGCTAAAATCTCACCCGCCATGTAGCCTTCAAGCTGCTGTTGGCCGATATCTAGGTGTTCTGATGCTCGTTCTAGGGCATCTAAGTGACGACGACGTGCCATAAAGCCACCTTCATGACCACCAGCAAAGCCCATACAATCCTTTAGATGACTACGCAGAGCGTCGACACCTTGGCCTGTTTTGGCTGATAAGCGAATCAGGGTTGGATCGTTAACATGACAAATGCCTAACTCTTCACTGGTTTGATCCGCTTTATTACGAATTACTGTCATTCCGATGTTGTCTGGTAGACGATCAACGAAATCTGGCCAGATATCTTTCGGGTCGGTTGCGTCTGTTGTTGTGCCATCAACCATAAATAAAACTCGGTCTGCCTGAGCTATTTCTTCCCAAGCACGTTCAATACCTATCTTTTCTACTTCATCAGAGGCCTCACGTAGGCCTGCGGTATCAATAATATGCAGTGGCATGCCATCAATATGGATATGTTCACGCAGTACATCACGCGTAGTGCCGGCAATATCAGTCACAATGGCAGATTCTTTGCCTGACAATGCATTTAATAGGCTCGATTTACCCGCATTTGGGCGACCTGCAATCACGACTTTCATACCTTCACGCATGATGGCACCTTGATTGGCTTCTTGGCGCACAGCTTCGAGATTGTCCATGATAGCCTGTAAGTCAGCACTTACTTTACCGTCAGCAAGGAAATCAATTTCTTCTTCAGGGAAGTCGATAGCCGCTTCAACGTAGATTCTTAGGTAAATCAGGGAATCTACCAGTGTATTAATACGCTTTGAGAATTCACCTTGCAGGGATTGTAGTGCAGATTTCGCCGCTTCTTCTGAGCTTGCGTCAATCAGGTCAGCAATCGCTTCGGCTTGAGTTAAATCCATCTTGTCGTTTAAGAAGGCACGCTCTGAAAACTCACCTGGACGCGCAGCACGCACGCCTGAGATCGCGAGGATTCGTTTGATTAGCATATCCATCACCACCGGACCGCCGTGGCCTTGCAGCTCTAACACGTCTTCGCCAGTAAACGAATGTGGGTTAGGGAAGAAAAGCGCGATACCTTGGTCGAGTTCGATGCCATCGTGAGATTTAAACGGCAGGTACTCAGCGTAGCGAGGCTTAAGTGTTTTTCCTGTTACTTCTAGGGCAACCTGAGTCGCCAATGGGCCGGAAACGCGGATAATACCGACGCCACCACGGCCTGGCGCGGTCGCTTGAGCAACAATCGTATCTGTAGTCATAGGTGTGCCTGCTAGCATGTGAAAGCCAAAGAGGGCATTCACGATTAATCAATTAGCTGAATTGTAATCAGCTAAAAACAAAAAGGCGACCTTTTGGTCGCCTTTCTTTATCTCTTTCTATTATCGAACTTACTTAGAATGTAAGCCTTTCTTTTCCAGTGCGCGGTAGATAAGCGTTTGCTGAATTAGAGTTACGATGTTCGATACTAGCCAGTAAAGAACCAGACCTGAAGGGAAGAACAGGAAGAAGAATGTGAACATAACCGGCATAAAGGTCATGATCTTCTGCTGCATTGGATCCGTTACAGTTGTCGGGCTCATCTTCTGGATTAGGAACATTGAAGCACCCATCAGAAGTGGCAAGATGTAGTATGGGTCTTGTGCTGAAAGGTCAGTAATCCAACCGAAGAACGGTGAGTGACGCAGTTCAACAGACTCCATTAGTGCCCAGTATAGCGAAATGAAGATAGGCATTTGAAGAAGGATAGGTAAACAGCCACCTAGTGGGTTTACTTTCTCTTTCTTGTAAAGCTCCATCATTTCTTGACTCATGCGTTGACGGTCGTCGCCAATACGCTCACGCATTGCAGTCAGCTTAGGCTGAAGCATACGCATTTTCGCCATAGACGTGTACTGAGCTTTCGTTAGTGGGTACATAGCACCACGAACGATGAAAGTTAGACAGATGATTGCCAGACCCCAGTTCACAACGATGCCTTGAATAAATGAAAGCAGAGTATGAAGTGGTTTAGCAATGAACCATAACCAACCGTAGTCAACTACTAGGTCTAGGTTTGGTGCAACAGCAGCCATTTGGTCTTGAAGTTTAGGACCAACCCAAAGCGTTGCTTTGAAGCTTGCTTCGTCGCCAGTAGCGATGGTTTTGTTCGGCATGCGAACACCGATGTCGCCAAGGTTACCAATTACACGAGTGTAAAGGTTGCTGCCTGCTTCGTCGCGTGGAATCCAAGCACTTGCAAAGTAGTGTTGAATCATCGCTGCCCAACCTTGACCGTTTGCTAGGTTAAGAGAAAGGTTGCGATCTTGCATGTCGTCGAAGCTGTATTTTTTGTAACGCGTATCTTCCGTAGAGTAAGCACCACCACGGTAAGTTGGCATTGTTAGGCTACCACCGTCATCCATAACGTTTTGACGTAGGTGAGCGTACATGCCGAATGTTGCGTTATTGCCAGAGTTGTTGACTACATCGTATTCAACGTCAATCGCGTAGCTGTCGCGCTTAAGGACGAATGTTTTTGTGTAATCCAGGCCGTTTGCTTGGTAAGTCATTGGGATGCGTAGTTCATCTTGACCTTCAGCCAACGTGAAGCTGTCTGCTGAAACCGTGTAGCTAGGGCGGTTAGTGCTGCTTAAATCGATACCTTGAGGACCCACTAGACCGCTTTGAGCGATAAATTGGTGACCAGGCTCGTTTTTAAGAAGAACAAAAGTATCTTCAGAATCGAACTCAGCAGAGTAATCGTTTAGGTTTGCTGTAACGACATCACCACCAACCGTATCAATTGACAGAGTCAGAACATCAGTTGTTACTGTGATAGTTTTAGCAGAAGCAACTTGACCAGGAGCCGGGTCTAGATCATCTGCATAAGATGGCGCTGGTAGGGTGCTGCCAGATTGTGCCTGCTCAACCGCTTGTGGAGCTGGGTTCTGAGCTACGTTCCATTGTTGGAACAGTAGGAAAGAAACCAAAGCCAATGCGATTAACAGGATATTACGTTGAGAATCCATCGTTATTTATCTCTGTCTTGTTTTTGGACTGGTGGAACGGGGTCAAAGCCCCCTTCGTTCAAAGGATGGCATTTTAATAGACGTTTGCCTGATAACCAACACCCTTTTACAAAACCGTGAGCTTTCAACGCTTCTATCGCATATAAAGAGCAGGTTGGAGTAAATCGGCAGCGTGGGCCGATGAGTGGACTAATAAACCATCTATAAAAATAGATGGGTATTAGCGCTATCCACGCGAAGGGCGAGACAGGCGAAGCCATAATTTGTCGAGTAGCTTGAACATTTCTTCATTGCTTAAATCTTGCGCGCTCTTCTTAGCGATTACAACATAATCTTTGTTAGGAAGTTTGTGTTGAGTGTTACGAAAGCTTTCACGAGTAAGACGCTTGAATCGATTACGACCCACGGCGGTTTTAATCTGCTTTTTCGGAACGGCTAATCCAAGGCGAGGATTTGAAAGAGAGTTATTTCGGGCAATGATGGTGAAATGAGGGGAGCCTGCTCGATGAGCTTGCTTGAAGACATTCTGATAATGTTCGGGAGTTAACAAGCGTAACTCCCGACCGAAGGCTAGCTTATTCAAAATAATCAAAGATTACTTAGAAAGACGCTTACGGCCTTTTGCACGACGTGCATTGATTGTTGCGCGACCGTTCTTAGTAGCCATGCGAGCACGGAAACCGTGTGTACGCTTACGCTTTAGAACTGTAGGTTGAAAAGTGCGTTTCATTGTAATTACCTTACTGATCAGTAGTTTTAGGTTTTTGTTAAACCCGGCGTGGGCATTTTTTCTCTTCTTTATATAAGAAAGGAAAACCGACGCCTCTCAACAAAGAGGCGGAATTGTAATCACTGTCACAAAAAGTGTCAATGATTGGGTTAACTAAAATTCCGGTCGGGGGATTATACGTAGAATAACTAAAATCACAAGGATCCTTCGTCGATCCCGACCTTATTTAAGAATTTCTTTAATTTAGGATCCTGTGGATTACCAAAAATATCCTGTGGAGATCCCTGTTCGACAATGTGGCCATCAGCCATGAAGATCACTCGGTCTGCGACCTCTCTAGCGAACTGCATTTCGTGAGTAACCACCAGCATGGTTTGATGCTGATTTGCTAGTTTTTTCATTAGGTTAAGCACTTCGCCAACCCATTCAGGATCAAGCGCTGAAGTCGGCTCATCAAACAGTAAAAGCTCTGGTTGTAGAGCCATTGCACGGCCAATACCAACCCGTTGCTGCTGGCCACCAGAGAGCGCGGCTGGGTAGCTATCAGCTTTCTCTCCTAAGCCAATGTCGTCGAGTATTTGTTGTGCTTTTTCATGGGCTTGCTTCTTTTTCCAACCACGAACGGTAATCAAACCTTCAGCTATATTCTGTCTCGCGGTTTGGTGAGCAAATAGTGCATAGTTTTGGAATACAAAACCAGTCTTACGACGCAGTGCAAGCACCTCTGCTTTGGTGTGTTTCTGAGCATCAACCTTAATATCATCAATCGAAATAATGCCTTGATCGGCTTGCTCTAGAAAATTCACACAACGCAGCAGGGTAGACTTACCCGTACCACTTGAACCTATGATGACAATTATCTCACCTTGTTTGATTTCTAGGTCGATCCCTTTCAAAACTTCGGTGTCACCAAACTGCTTGTGGATATTTTGTAATTTGATCATCGTACATACGCCTTATTCAGTTTCACTTCGGCCCAAATTTGAATACGAGTGAGGATAACCACTACACCCCAGTAAATCAGCGCGACTGCTAAGAAAGCCTCGAAGAAGCGGAAACTTGAAGAAGCTTCCATCTGAGCTTTAGCCATGATTTCGGCGACACCTAAGGTGAATGCAAGTGAAGTCGACTTGATCATGTCGATGAAATAGTTCATTAAAGAAGGCAGTGCTACGCGGGTTGCTTGCGGCAAGATCACTCGGCGCATCGCTTGACTGGTTGTCATACCGACTGAGAGGCTGGCTTCCATCTGGCTACGATCAATACCGATAATCGCGGCACGAATACTTTCTGCCATATACGCGGCAAAGTGCAGGGTTAAGCCAATTACAGCGGCGCTGAAAGCATCCAACCCAACCATCCAAGGGAATACTTGTGGTAAGCCGTAATAAAGGAGGAAAAGCTGTACCAACAGAGGTGTGCCTCGAAAGAAGCTAATGTACAGCTGGCTCAGTTGGTCGAGTACTGGGATTTTGAATACACGAATATTCGCCAGTATCAGAGACAGGATCAGAGCAAAGAACAAGCCCCAAGTCGCCATCTCCATCGTGGTGCCTAAATACTTCAGTAGTATTGGCAACAGCTCTAGCATGTAATTAAAGTCAAATCCCATAATCTATCTCGTATTAATATTGGAAGTGTTGTTCTATTTGGAAATACTGTTCTATCAGGCTTTTAATCAGTGCACAAAAGCAAAAAGCCCACCGCCGTGTAAAGCAGTGGGCCTCGAATGGAGATAGTGAGTGATTACTTCTGAGTAATGTCCGCACCAAACCATTTCTGAGAGATACTTTCTAGCGTACCATCTGCGCGCATTGCTGCTAATGCTTGGTTTACTTCTGCTTGCAGTTTTTTACCGTTGTCGTTGTCCACGAAAGGCCAAGCGTTTTCAATGGTTTCGAATGGCTGACCTGCTAGCTGTAATGGTAGACCCGTCTTCTTGATAAGCTCTAGTGCTGATAGGCGATCCATTACGAATGCATCGGCACGACCAAGAGCGACATCATGCTCAATACCTGTATCGTAGGTTTTAACATTGATCTTGCCATCTTTATCGTAGCTGCGAAGCAGTTGTTCAAAGTTTGAACCTAGGTTTACCGCAACCGTCTTGCCATCAAGGTCTTCGATACCCTTAATGCTGTCATTACCTTTACGAACGGTAATTTGTGCACCGTCTACTACGTATGGGTCTGCGAATAGGTATTTCGCTTTACGTGCATCCGTCATTGTAATTTGGTTTGAAATGGTATCGATACGACCCGTTTCAAGAAGACCAAACAGACCAGAGAAGTTTGCCGTTACGTATTCAACCTTGTAATCGTTACGCTTACCGATCTCATCCCATAAATCCACTTCAAAACCTTGTAGTTGGTCTTGTTTAACGAACGTAAACGGGAAGTAGCGACCAGACATGCCGACTTTAACTTCAGTCGCGGCTTGAACAGTAGCAGCAGAGAGTGCGATAGCCGCAATTGCAGCCTTAATCCAGTTATTCATTTGGTAACTCCTTATATTTATAGGGTTGGATGTTACTGGGAAAATGCTCAATAGAATAAATAACCAGATGTTATTAACCATAACCAGATCGCATTCTCGATTTGGGGATAACTAGCAAGGATCCGGGCATAAGTGGATCATTGTGTGAGTAAATTTGGGGCAAGATGTGTGGATCCACCGATTATTTACAAATTTATTGTGAATAACTTGGATCTTATTCACTGGATCTGTGATCAATTGCTGGTGATCTGACTTATCAACAGGTAAAATTAACGGTCATTTCATATAACTTAAATAGAGTGGGGCACCGTGTCATCTTCGCTTTGGTTGCAATGCTTGCAACAGCTTCAAGAAGAGTTACCAGCTACAGAGTTCAGTATGTGGGTACGTCCGTTACAAGCGGAGCTCAATGGTAATACTCTAACTCTATTTGCACCAAACCGATTTGTACTCGATTGGGTGCGCGATAAGTACCTAAATAGCATTAACCGTTTGCTACAAGAATATTGTGGTAATGATATCCCGCATCTTCATTTTGAAATTGGGAACAAACGAGTTACGGCTCCAAAATCTGAGACTATCGCCCCAGCTCGTACCCGCACAGCCGCTGATGTGGCCGCTGAATCGTCAGCACCTGCGCAGTTACAAGCTCGTAAGCCTGTTCACAATATCTGGCGTGATGAAGAGCCTGTAGCGGTTGATCTTAACCACCGTTCAAACGTAAACCCAAAACATAAGTTCAATAACTTTGTTGAGGGTAAATCAAACCAATTGGGTTTAGCGGCGGCACGTCAGGTTTCTGATAATCCAGGAACAGCCTATAACCCGTTGTTTTTATACGGTGGCACCGGTTTAGGTAAGACACACTTGTTGCATGCGGTGGGTAATGCCATTGTTGATAATAAGCCGAATGCGAAAGTGGTTTACATGCATTCTGAGCGTTTTGTTCAGGATATGGTGAAGGCGTTACAAAATAACGCGATTGAAGAATTTAAGCGCTACTACCGTAGTGTTGATGCTTTGCTTATCGATGATATCCAATTTTTCGCAAATAAAGAGCGCTCTCAAGAAGAGTTCTTCCATACCTTTAATGCGCTGCTTGAAGGCAACCAACAGATCATCCTAACCTCTGACCGTTATCCAAAAGAGATCAACGGGGTAGAGGATCGTCTTAAATCTCGCTTCGGCTGGGGTTTGACGGTAGCGATTGAGCCTCCTGAGCTTGAGACTCGTGTTGCGATCTTAATGAAGAAAGCCGAAGACCACCAAATTCACCTTGCGGATGAAGTGGCATTCTTTATTGCTAAGCGTTTACGCTCTAACGTTCGTGAGCTAGAAGGCGCATTGAACCGTGTTATTGCGAATGCAAACTTCACTGGCCGTCCGATCACGATCGATTTCGTGCGTGAAGCACTGCGTGACTTACTTGCCTTGCAAGAAAAACTGGTCACTATTGATAATATTCAAAAGACAGTCGCTGAATACTACAAAATCAAAGTTGCTGATCTATTATCTAAACGTCGTTCTCGTTCTGTTGCTCGTCCACGCCAACTGGCGATGGCACTGGCTAAAGAATTAACTAACCACAGCTTGCCTGAGATTGGCGATGCATTCGGTGGCCGTGACCACACGACCGTACTGCATGCTTGTCGTAAGATTGCTCAGTTGCGTGAAGAGAGCCACGACATTAAAGAAGATTATTCGAACTTGATTCGTACCCTTTCTTCTTAATACACAGTATTCTTAACCTTAATAAGCAGAATCTTGGCCACGTACTATTACGCAGTGCCATTTAGACCGTAAGAGCAAGATATGAAATTTACCATTGAACGTAGTCACCTGATTAAGCCATTACAACAAGTATCTGGCGCACTCGGTGGCAGGCCAACGCTTCCAATTCTAGGAAATCTACTGATTAAAGTAGAAGATAACGTGTTGTCGATGACAGCAACGGATCTAGAAGTTGAACTGATCAGCCGTGTAACGCTTGAAGGTGATTTCGAAGCGGGCAGCATTACTGTACCTTCACGTAAATTCCTAGATATCTGTCGTGGCTTGCCAGACAGCTCAGTGATCACTGTGGTATTGGATGGCGACCGTATTCAGGTTCGTTCTGGTCGTAGCCGCTTCTCATTAGCAACATTACCTGCGGCAGATTTTCCAAACATTGAAGACTGGAGCAGTGAAGTTGAAGTGTCAGTGACACAAGCTGAGCTACGCGGTCTTATCGAGAAAACCCAATTCTCAATGGCGAACCAAGATGTTCGTTATTACCTCAACGGTATGTTGTTTGAGATTGAAGGTTCAATCCTACGAAGTGTCGCAACTGATGGTCACCGTATGGCGGTATCTCAAGCACAATTGGGTGCCGATTTTGCTCAGAAGCAGATCATTGTTCCTCGTAAAGGTGTGCAAGAGTTAGTGAAGCTACTGGATGCACCAGAGCAACCGGTAACGCTGCAGATTGGTAACTCTAATGTGCGTGCTGAAGTGAACAACTATGTCTTCACTTCTAAGCTGGTTGATGGTCGTTTCCCTGATTATCGCCGCGTAATGCCGCAAAATACTACCAAGACACTTGAAGCTGGTTGTGATGAATTACGTTCAGCATTTTCTCGTGCTGCGATTCTGTCGAATGAAAAATTCCGTGGTGTTCGCGTTAATCTTGTAGATAGCGAGATGCGTATTACCGCGAACAACCCAGAGCAAGAAGAAGCGGAAGAAGTGCTAGACGTAACCTTTGATGGTGATGCACTAGAGATTGGTTTCAACGTAAGCTACGTGTTGGATGTTCTGAACACACTACGTTGTGAGCAAGTTCGCATCTCAATGTCAGACGCCAATGCGAGTGCTCTTATCGAGAACGCACAAGACGACAGCGCGATGTACGTTGTTATGCCTATTCGCTTATAAGCGTTGTTTGTGATGTTTACTGATCAACAACGTTTACCTATCGAGTCGTGATTGAAGATTAATATGAAGACGTTATGCCTTTATCGCGCTTAATCGTTAAGCAGTTTAGAAATATAGAAGCCTGTGACATTCAACCGTCATCAGGCTTTAACTTTCTTATAGGGGCTAACGGGAGCGGAAAAACCAGTGTCCTTGAAGCGGTATATCTGCTCGGACATGGTCGCTCATTTAAGAGTTCACTCACCGGCCGTATCATACAAAACGAGTGCAGTGAGCTGTTTGTACATGGCCGTTTTATGACCTCGGATCAATTTGAGCTGCCAATTGGCATTAATAAGCAGCGCGATGGCACAACAGAGGTTAAAATAAGCGGTCAAACTGGGCAAAAATTGGCTCAGTTAGCTCAGGTTTTACCTTTGCAGTTGATTCACCCGGAAGGGTTTGATTTACTAACCGATGGACCTAAGCATCGCCGCGCATTTATTGATTGGGGAGTCTTCCACAGTGAGTCCGGCTTTTATGATGCATGGGGCAGGGTAAAGCGCCTCAATAAGCAGCGAAACGCCTTATTGAAAACGGCAACAAACTATCGAGAACTGAGCTATTGGGACCAAGAGTTGGCCCGTTTAGCGGAAAGTATCAGCCAGTGGCGTGCCACTTACGTTGAACAGCTTAAAGAAGTCGCCGAAGAAATCTGTGCGACCTTCCTTCCTGAGTTTGAGATAAAGATTAACTATTATCGTGGTTGGGACAAAGACACCCCATATGCCGATATTTTAGAAAAGAATTTTGAAAGGGATCAGCAGCTTGGTTACACCTTTAGTGGGCCAAACAAAGCGGATCTGAAGATAAAAGTGAACGGCACTCCAGTGGAAGATGTCTTGTCACGAGGTCAATTGAAGTTGATGGTGTGCGCGCTGCGAGTAGCACAAGGGCAACACCTCACTCAAATGACAGGTAAGCAGTGCATCTATTTGATAGATGACTTTGCTTCCGAATTAGATAGCCAACGCCGAGCACGTCTTGCTGAGTGTTTAAAGGCGACCCAGGCTCAAGTTTTTGTAAGCTCTATTACCGCTGATCAGATTGCAGATATGCATGACGAAAATAGCAGGATGTTTCATGTGGAACATGGCAAAATAGAGCAAGGATAATTAGTCAGAGAGTAACTATGTCAGATAATTACGATTCATCGAGTATTAAAGTACTGAAGGGTCTGGATGCGGTACGTAAGCGTCCTGGAATGTACATTGGCGACACGGATGATGGTACCGGTCTGCACCACATGGTTTTTGAGGTGGTAGATAACTCTATTGATGAAGCGCTAGCTGGTCACTGTAATGACATCATTGTAACTATCCATGAAGATAGCTCAGTGTCTGTAAGCGATGACGGCCGTGGTATTCCAACAGAATTGCACCCAGAAGAAAAAGTATCAGCAGCAGAAGTAATCATGACGGTTCTTCACGCTGGTGGTAAGTTCGATGATAACTCGTACAAGGTATCTGGTGGTCTGCACGGTGTTGGTGTTTCAGTAGTTAACGCACTTTCTAAGCAAGTTACTCTTACTATCCACCGCGGTGGCAAAATCCACACTCAAACTTACAGCCACGGTGAGCCTCAAGCGCCACTAGCGGTTATCGGTGATACGGATAAAACCGGTACAGAGATTCGTTTCTGGCCGAGTGAAGAAACCTTCACTAACATCGAGTTCCATTACGACATTTTAGCTAAGCGTCTACGTGAGCTATCATTCTTGAACTCAGGTGTATCAATTAAGCTAATTGATAAGCGTGAAGAAGACAAAATGGATCACTTCGAATACGAAGGCGGTATCCAAGCGTTTGTTGAACACCTTAATACCAATAAAACACCAATCATCCAAAAGATTTTCCACTTTGATTCAGAGCGTGATGACGGCATTACCGTTGAAGTTGCAATGCAGTGGAACGATGGTTACCAAGAAAACATCTACTGTTTCACTAACAACATCCCTCAACGCGATGGTGGTGCTCACTTAGCGGGTTTCCGTGCTGCACTAACGCGTACTCTGAACAGCTTCATGGATAAAGAAGGCTTCTCGAAGAAAGCGAAGACTTCAACATCAGGTGATGATGCTCGTGAAGGTTTGACGGCGATTGTTTCGGTGAAAGTGCCAGATCCTAAGTTCTCAAGCCAAACGAAAGACAAGCTGGTTTCTTCAGAAGTGAAGTCTGCCGTTGAGTCTACGATGGGTGAGAAGCTATCTGAGTTCCTAATTGAGAACCCAGGTGAAGCGAAAATCGTTTGTTCTAAAATTATCGATGCAGCGCGTGCTCGTGATGCAGCGCGTAAAGCTCGTGAGATGACTCGTCGTAAAGGCGCATTAGATTTAGCCGGTCTTCCAGGTAAACTAGCTGACTGTCAGGAAAAAGATCCTGCTCAGTCTGAACTATACATTGTGGAAGGAGACTCTGCTGGCGGATCAGCCAAGCAGGGGCGTAACCGTAAGAACCAAGCAATCCTACCGCTTAAAGGTAAAATCCTTAACGTAGAGAAAGCGCGTTTCGATAAAATGCTGTCTTCTCAAGAAGTCGCAACGCTAATCACAGCCCTTGGTTGTGGTATTGGCCGTGATGAATACAACCCAGATAAACTGCGTTACCACAACATCATCATCATGACCGATGCCGATGTCGATGGTTCTCACATCCGTACACTGCTACTGACGTTCTTCTACCGTCAAATGCCTGAGCTGATTGAACGTGGTTACATCTACATTGCTCAACCGCCACTTTACAAAGTGAAGAAGGGTAAGCAAGAGCAGTACATCAAAGATGAAGATGCGATGAACCAGTATCAAGTATCTTTGGCTTTAGACAATGCAGAACTGCACGTAAACCCTGAAGCACCTGCGTTTGCCGGTGAAGGCTTAGAGAAGCTTGTTCAGCAATACAATGCAGGCATCAAGCTCGTTGATCGTATGAGCCGCCGCTACCCACGCGCATTGGTTCACGAACTGATTTACGTTCCTCGCCTAACCGCTGAGCAGTGTCATGATGATGCGGTGGTTGAAGCTTGGGGTAAGCAGCTAGTAGAGCAGCTAAACGGTAAAGAAGCGGGTGCAAGCCAATACAGCCTTGAAGTTGAAAAGCACGAAGAGCTAGATTTAAGCGTTCCTAAGATTGTGGTTCGTACTCATGGTGTAACTCATGAGCACGTGCTGAGCATTGATCTGATTAACTCGAAAGAGTTTGGCAAGCTAGCGGATCTTTCTGAAGCACTTGATGGCCTGATTGAAGAAGGTGCTTACATTAAGCGTGGCGAGCGTACTCAAGAAGTGTCTAGTTTCGTTGAAGCTCTGAACTGGTTAGTGAAAGAGTCTCGTCGTGGTCTAAGCCTACAACGATACAAAGGTCTAGGTGAGATGAACCCTGATCAACTTTGGGAAACGACAATGGATCCTGAAACTCGTCGTATGATGCAAGTAACGATTGAAGATGCTGTTGGTGCTGATCTGTTGTTTACAACATTGATGGGCGACCAAGTAGAACCGCGTCGTAACTTCATCGAAGAAAACGCACTTAAAGTAGCAAATCTAGACGTTTAGTATCTTTGATACTTCGCTCTTTCGCTTAATTTCTGTGTCAGAGGTGCTCACATACATTCGTATGCTCCGCGCCTCTTCTTTGAACTAAAACGAAATAGCTTCGTCTCAAAAAACTAAATTTGTTGTTAAAAAGACTGCCAAAAATGGCGGTCTTTTTTGTTTTTAAGTGATTGAAAAATATTGGATTGGAAAAATAATTGAAAATAAGCGCTTGAAACTGATTTGCTCAATCCACATATCTAGTTGTGAAGAGAATGACTGTCTTGCTCTACAAGAGAAGAAACAGAACCTTCATAATCGTTGCTAGAGTATCGCTCAATAGAGGATAACTTTGGCAGCACACAATTTAAAAATTGATTTATTGTCATGTCCCAGAGTTGTCATCAAACGAGGTGAAACCCGTGGAATGCGAACTGAATCCCTTAGCTGTTTACTGAATCATTCACAGGTTCGATCTCAGTAAAAATTACAGCTAAGACTATTGCTTACTAAAAGGATAGCATTATGAGAACTGTAGATTTCACTCCACTTTACCGCAACGCAATCGGCTTCGATCGTCTATTCAACATGATGGAAGCGAACACATCGAAGAACTCTTCTGGCGGTTACCCTCCATACAACATCGAGCAAAAAGACGAGAACAACTACCGTATTACTATGGCCGTTGCTGGTTTTGCTGATGACCAATTAGATCTTACTCAGAAAGAGAACATGCTAATTGTTAAAGGTGAGCGTAAAGCAGAAGCAGAGAAAACCTTCGTATACCAAGGTATCGCAGAGCGTGATTTCGAGCGTAAATTCCAACTGGCAGACTACGTAAAAGTGGTAGGGGCAAGCATGGAAAATGGTCTTCTTCACATCGACCTAGAACGCGAAATTCCAGAAGCGATGCAACCACGTAAGATTGCTATCAACGGTAATAGCCTACTAGAAGGCTAATACCCGTCATACTTGAAGCTACAGCGTTGTTGACGTCGTAAATTCCCCCTAATTACATAGGTTCCCTATGCTCATAGGGCTGAATTTTCTAGTCGCCTAGCTGAACCCCCAATTATTTAGGGTATTCAAGTGACAAACATTATCGGGAAGTAGAAGTGAAAGAGCACCAGTACCTTGAAGAAGGTCGGTGCTCTTTTTGTATTTGGGTTACAGTAAGCTAAAAGCTCAGATTACTGTTCTGAGTAAGCCTTTTTCACTTCTTCAGCAATGATTGAAATGCCTTTTTGCATCGCCTCATCATCTTGTACGTAGTTCATGCGTAAGCACTGGTGAGCATGATCCCACTCGTCTTCTTGGCCGATAAAGAAGTATTCACCCGGAACAATCAATACGCCACGAGCTTTGAGGCGGTCGTACAGCTCCATGGTGGTAATCGGCAGTTCATCAAACCATAGCCATAAGAAAATCGCGCCTTCAGGCTTGTGGATACGGAAGCGAGGGTCGTCGATCGCTTCTTGTAAAAGCTCAACCGCACGTAGAGATTTGTCTTTATAGAAAGGTTTGATTACTTCACTGCTCAATCGCAATAAATCGCCTTTTTCAATCATATGATTGGCAATTGCCGGCCCAACACTGCTCGGCGCTAAGCTGATAATGCCATTCATGTTAGTCAGAGCTTGGGTTACTTCTTCGCTCGCAATCACGATACCGCAACGTACACCCGGCAAACCAAGCTTAGATAAGCTCATGCACAGAATGGTGTTTTCATTCCAGAACGGTTCCACATCTTCAAAGATGATGTTTGGAAACGGCAGGCCGTAAGCATTATCGATCAGTAGCGGGATGTTGTTTTCACGCGCTAGTTTATCCAGTTTACGCACTTCTTCGTCGGTCAGTACGTTACCGGTTGGGTTGGTTGGGCGAGAGGCACAGATAGCCGCGACCGAGTCATCAACTTTTAGCTGTTCAAAATCGACGTGGTATTTGAACTGTCTGTTTTCAAGTAGTTCGATCTCTGGGTGGTAAGAGATAAAAATATCGTCATCAATGCCCGCATCGCCGTAGCCGATGTATTCCGGTGCGATCGGCAGTAGGATTTTCTTGTGTGAACCGTCTGGCTGTTGACCCGCTAACAGGTTGAATAGGTAAAAGAAGCCACTCTGACTGCCATTAGTCAGGCTGATGTTCTTCTCGCTGATGTCCCAACCATAGGTCTCTTTCAGCATCGCCGCTAACGACTTAATGAAGCTGTCTTTGCCCTGCGGACCATCGTAGTTGGCGAGGGCGGCGATGAGTTCTCCACTGGCGAGCATGTCGGCACTGGCTTGGTTAAAGTAATCGAGCATGGCTGGGATAGCGGCTGGGTTACCACCACCGAGCATGATTGCACCAGGAGTGCGCAGGCCATCATTTAAATCATCCATTAAACGAGTGATTCCAGAGTATCGATTAAACTTTTCACCAAACTTTGAGAATTGCATTGCTTCGTATACCTAATTCATTGTGATTATTATTCGTAGATTATGATCAATCTTATGAACCCGAGCGTGGCGGGTTACAGTGGGTAATCTTTGAACATACCGCAATGTTTTTGCGGCGCAAAGCACGAATTGCCCTCACACGGAAAAAACTTCTCTTCTCACCACTCCCGTTTAATCACTTTTTTCACTTTAAACTGAACTCAAACTGAATAGAACGACGGCAAATGTCAGAGCAATGTGAGGAAGGTCACTCTTGGATTGCTCAAAAATAGCGCACTGAATATTATTTCCTCCGAAGAAAAAACAACCTATCTATCTTTTGGAGAAACGAATGTTAACTAATTTATTTGTTAGAACTCAGCTATTTATTCAATCTTTTAATAATGATCAACGTGGTGTTACAGCGATTGAATACGCAATCCTAGGTGTGTGTATGTCAGCAATCGTATTGGCTGTATTTAACGACTCTCTTCGTGAAGCTTTAGAAGGTGCCATCACAACCATCACTAATAATATTGAAGCCGCTAATTCGTCGCCAAGTGTAGGTTAATTAATGCCTCATAAACTGTGGTGGTTAATTCCCTTAGCCACCATGGCTGCAATCGTCAGTTATCAAGATATCCGATACCGAATAATACCTAATGGAGTGGTGGTAGCTGTTGCTCTCTTGGGTGTTTTTTATATCTGTCAAACCGAAAAGTTTGAGCAGTTTTATAATTTTTTCATAGTGTTAGCCGTCGGCGCAGTTTTATTTTATTTCAATGTTATAGCTGCTGGAGACAGTAAATTATTGGCTGTGTTCAGTTTAATGGTATCGCCCAATATGATGTTGTTGGCGGTTAATGTGATTTTATTTGCAGGTGGAACCCTAGCGATTACTCAGTGGGTATTAGGAAAAACAACTGGTAATTCTGAGTGGATAAATAGAGGCGTTCCTTATGGGGTACCTATTTGTCTAGGAAGCCTACTAGGTATAGCTGCATCGTTATAGGTGAATCATGAACTCCAAAATCATTCTTGGCTTAGCGTTTCTCGCTATATCTATAGGCCTCTATGGTGTGGTGAATGTACCGATGGATACTTTCCCCGTTCAGCCTGAAGAACCCATTATAGAAGTGACTTTTAAGGTATGGAAATTAACTCACCCGGCAGTGAAAGGTCAGCAGCTGAAGCGTAGCGACTTCGTTATAGAGTACTTGCCTGAAGCTCGTGCAGCGCTATTGGGAATCGATCGAAACATTGAGTTAGATTGGAATGCTCCTCAATTCGCAGTGCATGACATTGCCGCATATGAGCTGGTGGACTTGAATATGTTGACATCTCCCGGAGACAGTCAGTACTTACAGGCGGTGATCCGCCCTGGATTTGTGCCTTATAACGTTACGGTACCGGGAAGAGATGTACTAGGTGGCACCATCGCAGTCGGAGATTTAGTCGATATATCTGTTCTTTCAACGCCGGATCAGAACTTATCAAGTGAGGATACGGTGTCAGATATTCAACATCTCACTATGGTGCCATTACTGGCCCAAATACCGGTTTTGGACATGGTGACGTCAGAAAAAGCAGTGAGCACGTTAACGTTGGAAAAAGAGACTCAGGTGACATTGATCTTACAAGTGACCAATCAACAACTGGCACAACTCACGGTGGCACAGCGGATTGCAGAAGTGGCCGTGCATAAATCATTGGGTAAGGAATTTTCTGATGATCTAGAAGCTGATTCTTCAGACATCATTCCAAGCAGTGGCGGCACTGGTGGAATTCGTGAATACCGTTTTGAGTAGGGCGTTAACCATGAAAACAACAATGTTGACTTTAGTATTGGTTCTGCTGCTTCCATTCGAGGTTTTGGCTCAAGGCTCGACTAATTTAGCTCAGGGAGAAGCTAAAACCTTTTCGATTCGAGGGGAAATCGCTTCTGTTTTTATCTCAGGGAAGAATATTGCAGATTACCAAGTGATTGATAGTAATAAGGTCGTGGTGTTTGGGAAGAATATAGGATCTGCCTCGTTTATCGCATTTGATGCGAAAGGACGTGAATTATTTAACCGCTTATTGTTGGTGAATAAAAGTTATCGCGAAATAGAGCAACAAATTGATGTGTTATTTCCCGATGCGGAAGTGTTTGTAGCAGGCATCGGTGAGAACGTTGTTCTGAGTGGTGTCGTCGCTAATGAACAGGAAAAGGATAACATTCACCAGTTGGTGGGTGAGCTTTTGGGGAAAACAGCGAACTCAACCTCTTTTCAAATGAGTGATGAAGAGAGTGACGACATTGATGTGGGTTTTATGACTCAACTTAATTACGCAGGCGTCGTGAATAATATCGAAATATCAGCGACTAAGCAGGTGAACGTTAAGTTGACCATTGCAGAGGTATCGCACTCTTTTATGCAAGACTTCGGCATCAAGATGGGCAGCAATGGTACGCCCGGCATATTTGTGGATCAACTTACTCATTTTAGTGCTAGCGATATTGTCTCTGTTATTTCAGCTTTAGGTACCGATAGCGTTGGTCAAGTTCTAGCTGAACCTAATTTGTCGGTGATTTCAGGTGAGAAAGCGAGTTTCTTAGTGGGTGGAGAACTGCCCGTTGTGACGGTTATAGATGGTGCAACCAACGTTGAATATAAGGAATTCGGTGTGCGACTGGAATTACTGACTAAGGTGCTTCGAGATGACAAAATTAAGCTAGCACTGACACCAGAGGTTAGCTCCCTAGATGGTAGTTACAGCAGTGACAACTTTGATTTACCAGCATTAAGAACACGACGCGCCCAGACAACCGTGGAACTGGGGGATGGACAAAGCTTCGTTCTTGGTGGGTTGCTTAACAGTGAAGAGAAAGAGTCACTGACTCGAATTCCCTACATTGGTGATATACCTATTATCGGTGCTTTGTTTCGCCATACAGGAACCGAACGTAGTAAAACTGAGTTAGTCATTGTAGCGACCGTTAATTTAGTTCAACCAGTCAAAGCGGAGCAGATCCAATTACCGACGATGAAAAAGACTAGCACGCTCAAGCGCTTTTTTGGACTAGGCAGTGGCTATGAACAATCACAACAAAAGTGGGCTGATGAAGTTTTGTCTGCTGGAGGGTTTAGCCAATGAAATCATTGATGGTTACTTTGTTTACCGCCGTCATTATTACAGGGTGTGTTGACCGTATATCGGAGCCTCGCGGAACGGAAGTTGAAGTTTTTCCTGTGACTTATCAGCTTAAACTTCGCTCTGACCAACCCCTGTTGGTGACCAGAAAAGTGAGTGAGTTTATCTTGGGTTACCCTAAAAATGTAAAGGTGGCGCAATGGAAAATACGTACCAAAGGGAACGGGAATCAGGCGCTTTATAAAGAGGTTGTGAGCCAGTTAATCCAAGCTGGTGTTATGTCGAGTCAGATTGAATACAGTCAAATAGGTTATAGCCCAAATGAGCATAACTCAAGCGCATCAGATCCGTTACCACTAGAGAGTCGCTTTGACTTAAGTCTTTCAGTCACAACATATAAGACCAAACTAGAAATTTGCCGCCAGGAACGGGTCGGCGAGTATGGGAATGGAAGCTTAGGGTGCAATGTGGACACGAGCCGTTGGCAGTCAATGGTCAACCCGCACAAAGCAATCTAATTACTAACTGTTAGAGAATTTCAGATGTTTGATTTAGTGAATAAACTAAACAGTGCGGAACCTAAAAAAACGGAGAAACAGAATCGTTGTGCGATGCTTTTCCAAACCGAGATATGCCGCGACTTCATCCAAAAATCGTTCAGATTTGAAGGGTTGATTGAGCCTAGCTCGTTCGCCAGCCAAGACACAAATGTGACTAGATTAGAGCAATACCCAGATGTTGAAGTGGTATTTGTTGAATTAAATCAAAGCCAAGATATTGTCGCTGATGCTCAGTTATTGACTCATACCTTACCTCCTCATGTGTCAGTGATCATTATTGGCAGTGAAGATACCATATCCATCATTCGAGCCTTAAGACAGTTGGGTTTCTATTACTTGTTTTGGCCAGCGGGTGAAGCGGAAACGATCGATTTTTATCACAACGTTTCCCGTAACCACGCAGCACAACAAGGCGTGAGTACAAATCGTAAAGCCAAGCAAATAGCAGTCATGGGCGTGAAAGGTGGGGTCGGTACTTCACTTGTAGCGTGTGAGATATCTCGCCGTTTGGCCAAGCATCAAAATGCGAGTACTTTGCTAGTCGACTATACCTACACTGGCAGCAATATTGACGTGATGTTAGGGCTTAAGAAGTTTACTAAGCGCAGTGTTCAAAAAGGCACCCTTACTACAGGAGTGGATAATGATATCGCGACAAGCTTGGTACAAAATATTGAAAAAAATTTGTCACTTCTTGCGGTGGAATCAGATGAGTTTGGCCGTGATGAGTTATTCCAATACACCCAGTCTTTAAAGAAGCAGATGATTTCAAGTCATGCTTTTGTCGTGGAAGACTATTCTCACACTGCGACAACCAATGAAGAGTTTAGACAAGCGGTGGGGAAACTAGATGCTTTAGTCTTGGTATTTGATGCAACAGTATCGTCATTAAGAGAGCTGAATCGAATTCGTTCTGAAATCGACGTGCATTATCCCAACCTTGTCGTACTGACGGTAATGAACCGCTCTCGACCACATAACGCAGCGTCAATTAGTGAGGCGGATGTAGTTAAGTATTTTGGTCGAGAGGCAGACGCGAATTTAGTGTTTGATTTCAAAGCTAATCAATACCTACTTCAAGGTGAGCTGCTTAGTGAATCACGTTCTGAAATGAAATACGGACTGCAAACGTTAGTTGCCTTATTGATGGGAGAGAGAGTTGCGGAAAAAACAGCATTTTCATTCTTCCAGTGGTTAAAACGGTAAGGGGACGATATGGAACATGCACAGCGCATTTATTTACAACTGCGTAAGCAGATATTTGATGCACTTGATGCCAGTGTTATTGAAAGCTTACCGCGTCTAGAGTTAGAAGCTCAGTTAGCTAGCGCAGTTGATATGCTAGTGAGTCGAGATCAGTTATCTATTTCATCACTGGCAAAATCAGAATATGTCACCAGCATGGTACATGAGTTAGTTGGCCTCGGGCCTTTGCAGGTGTTGATGGATGATGACTCGATCACCGACATCATGATCAATGGCCCACAACAGGTTTATATTGAGCGTCATGGCTTAGTCGAGAAAGCACCTGTTCGATTTATCGATGAGAAGCAGTTGCTTGATATTGCTAAGCGCATCGCTAGTCGTGTTGGGCGCAGGGTCGATGAGTCTTCTCCTACTTGTGATGCCCGGTTAGATGATGGTAGCCGTGTGAATATTGTCATTCCTCCTATCACATTGGAAGGGACGTCAATCTCGATTCGTAAGTTTCAAAAGCAAAGTATTGGTTTTGAAGAATTAGTTGAATTTGGGTCTCTTACTCCCGAGATGGCAGGTTTACTTCAATTAGCTGCACGTTGCCGACTCAATATTCTTGTATCTGGTGGTACGGGATCGGGAAAAACAACGTTACTTAATGCTTTATCACAGCATATATCAGAGGGTGAACGAACCGTCACTATTGAAGATACCGCTGAGTTAAGGCTTCAGCAGTCACATGTTGTTCGAATGGAAACTCGTCATGAGGGCATTGAAGGGACGGGGGCTATTACCGCTCGAGATTTAGTGATTAATTCACTGCGAATGCGCCCAGACCGAATTATTGTGGGTGAATGCCGTGGTGGTGAAGCATTTGAAATGCTGCAAGCCATGAATACTGGGCACGATGGTTCAATGTCTACGTTGCACGCCAATACACCACGAGATGCTTTGGCTCGTGTCGAATCAATGGTGATGATGGCGACCAATAATTTGCCCTTAGAAGCGATCCGCCGCTCAATTGTAAGCGCGGTCGATTTAGTCGTTCAGGTCAGCCGATTGCATGATGGTTCTCGAAAGATCATGAATATCACTGAAGTGGTCGGTATTGAGGGAAGCAACGTGGTGTTAGAAGAGCTGTTCTCTTTCCAAACTTCACCTCACAGCCCTGATGGTCGCATTCGAGGTAGTTATGTGACATCTGGTGTTATGGCTCGTTCTGCGCTTTATGAAAAAGCCCGTTTCTTTGGTGTAGAGCAGAAGTTAACTCAAGTGATTGAGTCTATGACACTCAATCAATAGGAGTGAGACATGTATTGGTTGATTATTTTGGGTGGGGCAATACTCATGATTGTCGCGCTTAAGCCGAATAGAGCTCCCTCTGTTGATGAGTATTTATCACAGCAAGCGAAAGGTAATCTGAAAAGCGATCTGAGTTTTACGCAACAAGCGGTTAATTTTGCCAGTCTTTCTGATCGTAACTTCAAACAGAAACTTCATGTGCGTTGGGATAACTTACAGCGCCAACTTGGAAAAATGGCATTAGGTAAGGTCGTCATTTTTTCTGTTGTAGCACTGCTTGCGATCGGCACTCTTAATCAAATGTCACTGCGCTTACCTTGGTTCGAAATTTTGCCTTTGACTCTCATTACCGCTTGGTTTTTGGGTTATCTCCATTTACAGAAACGAGAGAAAAAACGCTTTGAAGAAACCTTCCCTGATGCGTTGAACATGCTGGCAAGTTCCCTTAGTGCGGGTGAAAGCATAGGGCGAGGCATTGGGTATGTAGGGAAGAAACTTGAAGATGAGGTAGGTAAAGAGTTTAAGCTGATGAGCGAGCGCCTCAATTTAGGCGAGCCGATTGATGATGTGTTTCGTAAATCTTGTCGTCGCTTTCCGTATCCGTCGTTTCATTTTTTTGTCATTACCTTGCGAGCTAACATGCAAAGAGGGGGGCAATTAAAAGAGGTGATGTCACGTCTGAATCGACAAATGTTCGAAGCGAGAGCTGTAGAAAGAAAAAAGTTTGCTCTTACTTCAGAGGCTCGTATCTCCGCAAAAATTGTAGGAGCAACACCATTCTTCTTTCTGTTTATTTTGCAGTTTCTTAGTCCTGAAAATTTTGAGTTCGTAATGCACCACCCAGAAGGGAGACCGATTCTTTACTACCTCATCACAAGTGAAAGTATCGGCATGCTGATCATCTGGGCGTTAATGAAAAAGGTGAAGTAATGGCTTCTTCAATAAACTTCTCGAACGTTGGGCTATTTTTCGCCTGGGCCGGCGTAGCATTTGGCTTGTTGCTCATATTTTATTGGTTAGTCGTGTGTACTCAGAAAAAACACCGTATCGCAGCCTTAGCGAAACATCATCGATTGGCCGATCAGTCAAAAGAGGCAGAAATAAAACTGAATCGTTGGTTGACGCCCATGTCGACTATTTTCGTCACCTCCGAAAGTGATATTGCAGTGCGCTTTGCTAATGCAGGCGTGAGTGACATCCGGTGGGCTCAATGGTTTATGCCACTGAAGTACAGTGCGTTGTTTATCGGGCAAGTGGTTGTTGCAGGCGTGTGTTGGTTTTTTGAGGTTTCGTCTGAATCATGGATCGCGATAGCTGCGGGGTGGGCTATGGTGGTTATTGTGATGCCTGACCTAGTCTTGAGCTCGATGGCTAAAAACCGTCAACGTCGAATCTCTCGTCAAATGCCGTACCTGATTGACCTAATGGCGATTTGCGTCCAAACCGGCATGACAATCGAAGCATCAATGAAATACCTCTCCATTGAAATGAAAAGCTTTGATAAAGAGCTTTCTAGCTTGTTGGAGGTGACAAACCAACGGGCTCGTTTGGTCGGAATGGAAAATGCCTTAGAGGAGTTGTATCGCAAGGTTCCATCTCCAGAAGTTCGTAGTTTTGTGATGACGCTGACGCAGAGCATTCAACATGGATCCTCGATTTATAACGTGTTAACGACGTTGGCAGGCGATATTCGAGAAGTGCAAATGCTAGAGCTGGAAGAAGAAATAGGGAAGTTAGCTGCCAAGATGTCGATTCCACTGATCGTGTTTATCTTGATCCCAATTGTATTCGTAATTGCCGCTCCGGGGGTAATGAGGATGATGCTTAATGTTTAAGAAAATAATCGCGCTAACGTTAGTTTTAATGTTGGCGGCATGCAGTTCAACTCAAGCGAGTTGGCAGAAAGATGAGTCAAAAGAGGCTATCTATCAAAAAACACATAATTACGTTCAGTTAACCCGTTTGTATAAAAATCAGCTGCAGCAATACGACGCTGATGAAGTGAGAGAAAAACTCTCGAATACATATTTAGCTATGGGCGATGCTGAGTCGGCTCTGTTTTACATTGCCCCTGTTACTCAAAAACCACAACCCAGTGTGAACAGTTTATTGATGCAAGCGAAAGCATACGGTGAATTAGGTCAGTACCCAGCAGCGATCAGTAGTGCTAAACAAGTATTAGTGGAAAATGCTACACATGCGGCAGCCGAGAATTTACTGGGAACGTTTTATGGTTACAGCTATCAGTTTGATCTATCTCGTCGGTATTTTGAACGCGCGCGCGAGCATTTTTATGACTCGGTATCAGTGAATAATAATTTGGCTGTGCTCGATATTACGCAAGAGCATTATCAAGCAGCTATGGAGCGTTTATTACCATTGTATAAGCGCGGTCAGATGAACGAACAGATGATGGCAAACTTGACGTTGAGTATGGCTAAGTTGGGCCACTACCCGTTTGTCGAAAGTGTGTTGAGTGAAAGATACAGCAAGCACCAAATCCAAAAAATTTATCAGGCGTTGCGCCACCACACTCCTTATTCATTAGAGAGCCAAACGCTGGCAGTCAGTGGTCTTTCGTTATCGGAGGAGGCGGGTAATGCGATATAAGCAAAAGGGTGTCGCGAGCATAGAGTTTGCGGTGGGCTTTTTTGCTTTTTGGTTGATGTGTATGGCGTGGGTTGAGATGAGCTATATCTCGTACATTTCGGCGATCAACGACTTGGCGGTTTCAGAGGTGGCTCGCACAGCTAAAAAGGGCTCAGGAAATTATCTCGATACGGTAGATAAGGTTTTGCACCGAGAAGGCAGTATCTGGAATCAGGTTGTTAATGGCGACAATTTTCAAGTCACGATTCACTACTCTAAAAACCTGAGTGAGTTAGCTAGTATTACAGACCAATGCAGTATTTCTGGTAGTCAAAAATTTAAAGAGTGTGGTGATGCTGATAACGCAGCGCTTGCCATTTATCGAATTAACTACCGTTTTTCACCTATCTTTAGCTACTTCTTCACGACTCAGAATTTAATGAGCAGAGAGATGATTGTTGTGCAGGAATATGAAAGGTCAAAATTTGAAATTTAGAACCCTAAAGCATGGGAATTTGAAGAGTAAGCAGCAGGGGGTTTTTAGTATTGAGTTTGCCATGGTCGCTGTATTTTTCAGCTTATTGATTGCTTTCAGTGGTGACGTGATCATCAAGCTTTCATTGAAAGGAAAACTCGATCGACTCTCTTATTCACTGGTCAATGTACTTAAAGAGAGAACCCAACTTTATGATACTGATTATCAGCTTACAACTAAAGAAGTCGATGATATCTATATCATTGCTCAGCATTCCTTACTGCGTACCTTTGGTCATTTTGAACGGGAACACTATGGGTTGTTGGTGGAAGAGTTGAGCTTCAAACAAGTGGGTACACCCAACCCCGCGATCAGTGAAAAACGCGGTGTTGTTGCCTGCAGAATAAAGCAAACCATTGATTCATTAGAGTCCATGACGGTAGTGACTAACCGAGGTCGAGAAATGCCCCTGTACCGAGTGACGGTTTGTTATGAATCGGATAATTGGATTGGTGGTATTTTGGGGCGTGAGTTTACTCACGTGATGTCTGATTCTGTCGTGATCGGCAGGTAGAGCGAAGAGAAAGGTTATGAAACACGCTATGCGTAAGCAGTCTGGCCATGCAGCTATGCTGTTTGCCATTATGATCCCAGCTTTGTTTGGAGTGTTTATGCTTGGTTCTGATGGTGCCCGCGCATTACAAACCAAAGCTCGATTAGAGGAAGCTTCAGAAGCGGCTGTTCTAGCGGTATCAGCAAAAGATGAGCAAGACCACCAATTGGCGGAGCGCTATATTCAGCATTATCTATATGACATGGACTCGATCCTAGATATTGAAGTTAAGAAGCTAGGGTGTGATGAAATACCTGAATGTATTGCTGCTACGGAAAGAGGCGAAGCACGCTACTTTGAATATCGTGTTGCGGGTCAAACACTGCACAAGTCCTGGTTTCCTGGTAACGATGTGATTTCTGGCTTTGGTGATAGCTTCAATGTGACGGGATCATCGAAAGCACGACGCTATCAAAGCCAGCCGATAGACATTACTTTTATCGTCGATTTTTCAGAATCTATGAATGACTCGTGGAGTGGTGGTCGGCATTCTAAGCTAAATGATCTGAAAGACATTATTGAAGATGTGGCTGATGAACTCGGCGCGTATAACGATCTATATCCAGAGCACCCTCATCGGGTTGCACTTACCGGTTTTAATCGCCGAACCATCAATAAAGATAAGAATGATAACTTAGTAGTTCGCGATCAGCGGGTAGTTTCAAGAGAAGGTGAATACGATAAAGACGATACGGTGAATTTTAACAAAACGATAGCTCAACAATTTATCGTTAAAGGAGAAGCCTCGCGTGTGCCTAATGGCGATGATGATGCACGGTTCTACGACCTCTATTTTACCACCGACTTTTCATCCTTCACTAAAAAGGTCAAGAAATTCAAAGCTGGGGGAGGCACTGCTTCACTGCAAGGCATTATTCGTGCAGGGCAAATTGTGACTTCAATGTCGAAGAACCAAAAGCAGCTGATCATTATTCTGTCTGATGGGGAAGATTGGAATCACTACGCAGGGCAAACCAATAAGCTTGTGTCGAAAGGTATGTGTAGCAACATTCTTAATATGGTCAACGGCGGCAAAGTTTCGGCAGATAATACGCATGATGACATAGAGGTAATTGGCGGGGTAAGCCAAGGAATGATGACACCTGATGGTGAACGAATGAACGCGCGCATGGCAGTGATTGGTTTCGATTATGAACTTAATAAAAACGTGGGTCTGCGTAATTGCGTTGGCCGAGATAATGTTTATAAGGCTGAAAACAAGGAAGACATTCTCAATAAAATTTTGGGATTAATTACGGAAGAAGTGGGTCACTTAGCGCAATAGAGGTATGTGACATCCTTTTTATTAACTGAATATTATTAAGAGAGCAAAAATGAAAACGCTTATATCTGTTATGTCTTTATTTACTCTGTCGTTTTCTATACTGGCAGCCCCTTTAAAACCAGATACCAACGAACTACTTTATCATTACTGCCATATGGGCGACTCTGAACTTGAGAAGACGGTAACGATCGGTCAGGGGAAGAAAGTGATGTATCACCAAGGCCCGTTCATGCAAGTGAACGCAAGCACAGCTAATCAAGCGATTAAAAATCTGATTCAAGATAAGTTAACTCAAGTATCAGAAAGTGCTGATTGCGCACAATACTTACTAAGTCGAACTAAATTTGTAGAAGGTAAGTTGGCTCGTGAGGTGTTGGCTCGCGTGACTTTTGATTTCGATGACGATGAACTGAATCAAAAATCTCGTTATTTATTGTTAAAACTTATAGCTAAACTTGAACATCAAACTCCCGAATTTATTGTTATGGGGAATACCGACTCAAAAGGTAGTGATAGTTACAACTTAAGCTTAGGCTTACAGCGCTCGAATGCTGTTGTTAGGTATTTGAAAGAGCAAGGCGTAAGTATTGAAGACCTGACAGTGAGTTCACAAGGTGAGGCGACCCCAGTGCAGAGTAACGAGACTGAATCCGGTCGCCATAACAATCGCAGGGTTGATATTCACTCTTAACCCTGCCCTACAAATTTAACTTGTTGGGAGCAGTATTTTTAAAACGACACCCACGGATGGGTTATCTGATTGCTCAAACCAGATTGTCCCTTTGTAGCTATGGAGTATCTCATCACATAGCGCCAAACCTAACCCCGTACCATGGGTCTTCTGATCGGCTCTTACGCCACGTTGAAATAAGGTTTGGCTGATCGAGCTATCTATTACTGGCCCATCATTATAGATCTCAATCAGGATCTGCTGTTCGCTTTGAGTGGCTTTGAATTCGATAGAGGTTTGTGCGAACCGATAAGTATTTTCTAATAGGTTACCGAGCACTTCCATAAGATCATCTTTATTAAGAGGCACTGTCTGTTGGTCGTCAAACTGAGTGATGAATTGGATCTTTTTGTCGGCATGGATTTTCGTAAACATGCCTACTAGGCTGTCGAGGATTGGTTTTATCGGTGTCGATGAAGTCGTTATACCTTTAACGCCTAGCGAAGCCCTTTTGAGTTGTGCCTGAATTAAGCTATCCATTTCTAACAGTTGTTGGTTGATTTGGTCATTCTTTGTTTTGGATGAGTCTTCATCAAGTAATGCTTGAGAAACTGTCACGCGAGTCTTCAAACTATGGGCGAGATCATTGAGAGAACGCTTATAACGCTCCTGATTTTCTTTTTGTTGGTATAGCAATTCGTTCAATGCACTGGTGACGCTATGTAAATCTTCAGGGTATGACTGGGCTAATTGGTTTTGTTTACCCTGCTTTATGTCATTCAGTTCATTCTCTAGTCGAGTAAACGGCGCAAAACTAATACGATAAAAAACCAAAAGTAGAGCACTGATCAAAGCAAGCGCAACCACTAACACTCCAACCGCGGTGTATTTTAACTGATGTATGGGTTCTATTTTCTCTTCGACCCTTTGGGTAAAGATAACTCTGCCATCTTTTTTTTCCTGGAAACCTTTCCAGAGAATTGTGTGGACAATAAAAGCGGCGCCATTCGGTCTTTCAACCAAACGAATAGTATCTATGGGGAAATTTAGATCATGACACAGTTCGTTGACTTGAGATTGGCTGACGCCTATCTCTGATAGCAGCTTAGCTCGTCTTTCAATATTTACTGATGTCCATACTTGTTGATTGTTGTGATCACATAGAGTGACGCTAGTGTTGGGAGACTCTTTCGCATAGAACCTATCCCACTCCGTCAATGGCGGTATTTCCCCAGAAGACAGCAGTTCATTGATTACAGCAGGCAATTCTCGAAGGGTATTTTTCGAGTAGTACTCAAAAAGTTGGTGTTTTTGACTGTTGTAGTAGAACCAGGCGCTAGTGAGTACCATTGAAATCATAATGGAAGCAGCAACGGCGAATGTCCGACGTCTGAACTGAGTTTTGTACAGTCTTTTCATACTACTTGGCTTCTAGTTCAAAACGATAACCTTGCCCGCGAATGGTGCTGATCAGCTTAGCTTGAGTGTATTGCGTTAACTTTTTACGTAAGCGTGAAACGATAACCTCAATATTGTTTAGCTGAACATTTTCACCCTGCGCATAAAGGGAGTCTGCGATTTGTTGTTTAGATACGATTTGTAAGCAATGGCGAATTAAGTACTCGAATATTTGAAATTCTAAGGCTGTAAGTTCAATCAGAGCATCATCGTAACTGATACGTTTGGCTTGAGTGTCTAAGGTGAGCGATTGCGCTTTGATTTGGGAAGCGGAAAACCCTTGATTGCGACGAACAAGCGCCTCAAGGCGAGCGTGTAGCTCTTCAAATTGGAAGGGCTTGGTAAGGTAATCATCAGCCCCGGAGTTAAGCCCTTCTACTTTATCTTGCCAGTTGCCACGTGCGGTTAAGATTAATATTGGGACTGCAATTTCTTTACGACGTATTTGCTTGATCAGCGTAATGCCATCAAAGTCAGGGAGGCCAAGGTCAATGATCATCACATCTGTATTGGACTGTTTTTGAATCGTTTGTAAACATGCAGAAGCTGTTCTATCTGCATGGACAGTATGTCCTTGCTCACTGAGCTGAGAAGATAGGTGGTGATTCAATATTTCATTATCTTCAACCAAAACAACCAGCATGTAATATCCCTATCTACAATAATATTCAACCAGATAGAGCTTACACTAGCTTTGGATAAAAAAAAGGGAGAAGCCAAAGCTTCCCCCTTAATATTTATTCCAAATTGGTTTTACTTCTGTAGTAAAGAAATATCAGCAATCTGTAGGAACAGGTTACGTAGGTTGTTCAGTAGCGTTAGACGGTTCTTCTTAAGCGTTTCGTCATCAGCCATAACCATTACGTTATCGAAGAATGCATCAACAGGTTCACGTAGATCAGCAAGCTTGCTTAGGGCTTCTTGGTAGTTGCCTGTTGCGAATGCTGGTTCTAATGCTTCTGTCATTACTTCAACGTTTTCAGCCAGTGCTTTCTCTGCGTCTTCTTGAAGAAGAGCAAGATCGATTTCAGCAGGTAGCTCGCCATCGAATTTAGCAAGGATGTTACCTACACGCTTGTTCGCTGCTGCTAGTGCTTCTGCTGCTTCCAGTTCACGGAAGTGAGAAACCGCTTTAACACGTTGGTCAAAGTCAGCTGGCTTAGTTGGACGACGTGCTAGTACCGCTTGGATGATATCAACGCTGAAACCAGCATCTTGGTACCATGCGCGGAAACGACCTAGCATGAAGTCGATAACGTCAGCTTCAACATTGTCGTTAGTTAGCTTGTCGCCTAGTAGCTCTTTCGCTTTACCGATTAGATCGGTTAGGTCTAGGTTGTAGCCGTTTTCAACGATGATACGTAGCACACCTAGTGATGCACGACGTAGAGCGAATGGGTCAGAACCTTTTGGAGCTTGGCCAATACCGAAGATACCTACGATAGTGTCTAGCTTGTCTGCCATTGCGACTGCAGATGAAATACCAGTGCTTGGTAGTGTGTCACCCGCGAAACGAGGCATGTACTGCTCGTAAAGTGCTAGTGCTACTTGATCGTCTTCACCATCGTGAGTCGCGTAGTGCATGCCCATCACACCTTGAGTATCCGTAAATTCGAATACCATAGATGTCATTAGGTCACACTTAGCCAATAGGCCTGCACGCTTAGATTTTTCAACGTCAGCATCGATTTGCTCAGCAATGTAGCCAGCAAGCTCTGTGATGCGATCGGTTTTGTCTTTGATAGTACCTAATTGCTTCTGGAAGATAGCTTGGTCTAGTTCAGCAAGACGGTCGATAAGCGGACGCTTACGGTCTGTATTGAAGAAGAACTCAGCATCAGCAAGACGTGGACGTACAACCTTCTCGTTACCTTCGATAACGTGACGAGGCTCTTTAGACTCGATGTTCGAAACGAAGATGAAGTTTGGCAGAAGGTTCTTATCAGCGTCATACACTGGGAAGTACTTCTGGTCGCCTTTCATGGTGTAAACCAAAGCTTCAGAAGGCACTTTTAGGAACTCTTGCTCAAACTTAGCAGTAAGCACCACAGGCCATTCAACCAAAGAGGTAACTTCTTCAACAAGGTCATCTTCTAGGTCAGCAATACCACCAACTGCGTCAGCTGCTTTTTTAGCATCAGCAAGGATGATCGCTTTACGCGCATCGTAATCTGCCATTACTTTACCGCGCTCTTCTAAGATCGCAGGGTATTGGTCAGCAGAGTCGATAGTGAACTCTTGTTCGCCCATGAAACGGTGGCCACGGATAGTACGAGCAGAAGCTACGCCTAGGATTTTGCCTTCAACAAGCTCATCACCTAGTAGTACTGTCAGTGTTTTCACTGGACGGATAAATTGAATGTCTGAGTTACCCCAGCGCATTGCTTTAGGTATTGGTAGGCCAGCGAGAGCTTTCGCAGCGATGTCCATCACCAATTCTTGAACAGGTTTGCCAGCCACTTCTTGTTTGAAAAGAAGCCACTCGCCTTTGTCTGTTTTCAGGCGGTCAGCTTGCTCAACAGTAATACCGTTACCACGAGCCCAACCTTGTGCAGCTTTAGTCGCGTTGCCTTCGGCATCGAATGCGACAGAAATTGCAGGACCGCGCTTCTCAACCACTTTGTCTGCTTGGCCTTCAGCCAGTGCAGTCACTTTAAGTGCTAGACGACGAGGTGCTGCGTACCACTTGATGCCTTCGTGAGAAAGCTCAGCCGTTTTAAGACCCGCTTCAAAGTTAGAAGCAAAGGCTTCTGCTAGAGAACGAAGTGCTGTTGGTGGAAGCTCTTCCGTACCTAGTTCAATTAGAAAATTCTTCGCCATGATTATTTATCCTTCTTACACATTGGGAAGCCAAGCGCTTCACGTGACGCGTAGTACGCCTCTGCAACAGCTTTAGTCAGGTTGCGGATACGAAGGATGTAACGTTGACGCTCTGTTACAGAGATAGCTTTGCGCGCATCAAGAATGTTGAATGCATGACCTGCTTTTAGAATGCGCTCGTAAGCAGGAAGCGGCAGTGGCTTCTCAAGCTCAAGTAGCTCTTTACACTCTTTTTCGCACTGGTCGAAGAAAGTGAATAGGAAATCTACGTCTGCGTGCTCGAAGTTGTATGTTGATTGCTCGACTTCGTTTTGGTGGAAGATGTCACCGTAAGTCACGTTAGAACCGTCTGGTGCTACGTTCCATACAAGGTCGTAAACAGAGTCTACTTCTTGGATGTACATTGCTAGACGTTCGATACCGTAAGTGATTTCACCCGTAACAGGCTTACACTCAAGACCGCCAACTTGTTGGAAGTAAGTGAATTGAGTCACTTCCATACCGTTTAGCCACACTTCCCAACCAAGACCCCATGCGCCTAGCGTTGGGTTTTCCCAGTTGTCTTCTACGAAACGAATATCGTGAACAAGTGGGTCGACACCAAGAACTTCAAGTGAGCCTAAGTACAACTCCTGGATGTTATCTGGAGAAGGTTTTAGAGCTACTTGGAATTGATAGTAGTGCTGCAGGCGGTTCGGGTTTTCACCGTAACGACCATCGGTCGGACGACGAGAAGGTTGAACGTATGCCGTAGACATTGGCTCTGGGCCAAGTGCACGTAGACATGTCATTGGGTGAGAGGTGCCAGCACCTACTTCCATATCTAGTGGTTGAACAATGGTACAACCGTTTTGTGCCCAGTAATCCTGCAGCGCGAGGATCATTCCCTGGAAGGTTTTGATATCGTATTTTTGCATAGTCAGGTTCGCGCGATTCTTTTAAATGAATGATAAAAATAACCTCTGAGTATACCGAGATATTGGTAAAGCGAGTAGGGGTAATCTTGTTTAATTAGTGGTCTAAAATGTCGTTTAGTGGATTTTTTTGCCTTTAATGTTTGTTTTTCGGTACAAGTAGATATTTTGATAACTTTGACACTTGTGTTTGAAAGCGCGGGTGATTAAAATCTCGCAGTCTTTGGGGAGTAGCTTGCTTATTCATATCCTATTGAATGAGTTCGTTCGTCAACATAATTGATGCAAAATCATCATGGCGTTCGAGGCAACCACCACCTTGGTGGCGCTTAGCAAGACCTTAGACAAGCATCGTGAACCGGGATGGGGCGCGAGGTTTGTCTTTGGTTAAATATAATAATCTCCGTCCCAAATGAGCATGTCGTGAGCGTTTTAGCAATTTCAATTACAACTGTCGCCTTAGCCGAGATCGGTGATAAGACTCAGTTGCTATCCCTTTTATTAGCCAGTCGATATCGAAAACCGTTACCTATCATTGCGGCTATTTTCTTTGCCACTATTGCCAACCATGCCCTTGCTGCGTGGTTAGGTGTTGTGATCGCCGATTATTTATCTCCTGAAGTACTTAAGTGGGTGCTGGTGGTCAGTTTCATTGCGATGGCAGGTTGGATTCTCATTCCGGATAAATTAGACGACGATGAGCAGATCTCGAACCGAGGGCCGTTTGTCGCCAGTTTTATCGCTTTCTTCATTGCTGAAATTGGTGATAAGACCCAGATAGCGACCTCCATTCTAGGGGCTCAATATTCGGATGCATTAACGTGGGTAATTCTTGGCACAACGATCGGAATGTTGCTGGCGAATGTACCTGTAGTGATCATTGGTAAGTTATCGGCAGACAAGATGCCTCTTGATCTGATTCGCAAGATCACGGCCTTGTTATTCGTAGGTTTGGCTATCGCAGCGGCTTTCTATTAAGCGGTAGTATTGAGTTTTATTATACTCAACCAGTGGAGTAATGTGTTGTAGGTCATACTCTTACAGTATTGTGGGGTTTATCGAGCGAATGGACATGTAACTGTCATACTTGTCATGATATTTTAACCTTGTGAGTTAAGAACACGAGGGCATGATTATGTTGACGCGTTATATGGGTATTACTCCACAAAGCCAAAGTTATCTATTTACCTTTGGTCTTGCACTTACACTACTAGGCATGGTGTTGACGGATATGTGGCTGCCAATGGTCGCGGGTGCCATCATCATGACTGCGCTTGCGGTAGAAGCTTGGATTCGGGTCGCGCATATTATTCCTATGCGAAAAGATATCCGAGAAATTCAGCATCAGCTTGAGCATCTGCAAAATAAATCTAGAAACGAATAAACAAAAAGCCGCTCGTACTCTGAGTTCTGTTGAAGAACATAAGGTACGAGCGGCTTTTTTGATGCTTGATATTTAGGTGAGGCTTATGCCTCCAACCCTTTTCTTATCAAATATTGGTAAGGCAAAGCTTCAGTCGCTTGGCCGACTAACTGATGATCCATAAAACGACAAAAGCTCGGAATATCGCGAGTTGTCGAAGGGTCGTCAGCTTTTACCAGTAACACATCGCCATCCTGCATGTTTCTAATTGTCTTCCTGACCATCATTACTGGCTCTGGGCAACGTAGGCCTTCAGCTTCTAAAGTATGGGTTGCCAGTTCAGGTTTGAATGTCATGGTTTGTATCTCTATTTCTATCTAACGAGTGAATAATACGTCTGCAGAAAAAATATGCAATAAGTGCTTGGCAAACAGAATCATTTCCTATAACTTAGTTAACAAGTTGATAACAAATTGAAACAAAGGCAACTAGCTAAGGAGTGGCGATGTTGACAGGATTAGATAGATTAACAATTTATTCAGTTCTCTGTTTTATTTCTTTTTGCGCGTTAGTACTACGCTCATCGACAGAGACCTCTTTAATGCCAATTTTTGGCATAGTAGCAACGATTATTGGTATTTGGGTAGAGATGCGCCGTTGGCAAGGCATAGCCGAGGAGCAAGAGAACTAACCCGAATACAGCAAGCAAATTCCAATACGACAACATTCCGACACTATCCCCAGATTTTCTTGGGCTTCCCCGCGTAATTGCGGGATTTTTTTTATCTAAAGCATGCTATAAACAACTTAGTGACCAATGATAATTGTATACAGCTAGGTAAGTGGCGTGGAATTAGAAGACATCTATCGTAGAGACCTGAATTTACTGGTCGCCTTAAAGGTATTGATTGAAGAGGGCAGTGTTAGTCAAGCCGCGCTTCGTCTTAACCTAAGCCAATCGGCAACCAGCCGAGTATTAGGCCGCTTAAGAGAACTACTCAACGATCCCCTGTTTACACGCCAAGGTCAGCACCTTATTCCCACCAAGAAAGCTCTCGAGATCAGCCAGCGCATTGATCAGCCTTTAGAATCATTCCGTCAGTTGCTTAGTCCGAGTGATTTCGATCCTTACTATTGCAGTGAGCGTTTTTTAATTGCGACTACTGACTACGCGATGCAAACCATCTTGCCTTATGCGTTGCCTAAGATTTATGAGCAAGCACCAAATATATCTTTGGAGTTTGCTCCGTTGCAGCATGAGCATTTGTTTAAACAACTCAGCACCGAACGTGTGGATATGGCGATTTGTCGCCCGAGTGGCAGCATTGCACCACTTCATCAAGAGGTATTGGGGCCGGTCGGTGTGTCGTGTCTGTTGTCTAAGAATCACCCATTAGCCGATAAGCCTTTAAGCCTTGAAGACTATGTATCACTCCCGCACGCGATGATTGCGATCAGTGATGGTGTTAAGGCTTTACTAGACAATGCCTTAGCCAATCAACAACCACGAAAAATGGTGCTGCGTGCTTATCACCTTGAAGCCGCATTGGCGATTGTAGATAGAATGCCGTTGGTGATCACAGTGCCTGCTGATTTAGCTTACTTGGTGGCTGAGCGTTATGACTTAGTCGTTAAACCGCTGCCATTCGAGTTTATGCCGTTTGATTACTCATTGATCTGGCACTCGCGCTGCGATTCTTCTGCCTCGCAACAATGGTTGAGAAGGGTGGTAAAAGAGGAGTGTGGTGAGTTGATTCAAAAACGAATTGCGGATGTCGGTTTGGGTTAACTAGGACTGAGTCTGGGCTCACTTGACCCGAATAACAAAAACGCAAAAGGGCTGATTACTATCAGCCCTTTGTTATTCTGGGTTACGGAAGTTTAATTCGCAATTACAGTTTAATAACTACGCGACCAGTGATTTGACCGTTAGTGATGTCTTCTGCAGCTTGAATTGCGCCATCTAAAGACACTTCTTTAGTCGCTTGGCCGTAGAAAGACTCAGGCAGTAATTCAGCCAGTTGTTCCCACGCTTTAATACGTTTCTCACGAGGACACATTACTGAATCCACACCTTGTAGGCGAACGTTACGTAGAATGAATGGCATTACCGTGGTTGGTAAGTCAAAACCGCCTGCTAGACCACACATTGCAACCGCGCCGTTGTAATCAATTTGCGCCAGTACTTTAGCAAGTACTTTGCTACCTACTGTATCGATAGCACCAGCCCACAGTTGTTTCTCAAGTGGTTTCGCCGGTTCTTCTAGTTCTGCACGTTCTACAATGCGTGTCGCGCCTAGTGATTTAAGTAGCTCACCGTTTACAGAAGCACGGCCAGTCACTGCTGCCACTTTGTAGCCCAGTTGGTTTAGTAGAGTGATAGATACGCTACCTACGCCGCCACTTGCACCCGTTACTAGGATTTCACCGTCTTCTGGTTTGATGCCTGCATCTACGATAGCTTGCACACAAAGCATTGCTGTGAAACCAGCTGTACCAATCGCCATGACTTTCTTCGCATCTAGACCTGCAGGCATTGGCACTAACCAGTCACCATTTAGGCTCGCTTTCTCAGCCATACCGCCCCAGTGGCCTTCACCAACACCCCAACCCGTCAGAACAACTTCGTCGCCTGCTTTGTAGCGCGGGTCATCAGATTGTGAAACCACACCAGAAAGGTCGATACCAGGAACCATAGGGAAGTTGCGAACAATGCGCCCTTTACCTGTTATCGCCAAACCATCTTTGTAGTTCAAAGAAGAGTAGCTCACATCAACCTTCACGTTACCTTCTGGTAATTGAGACTCATCAATTTGATAAACTGATGCGATAGTTTTTTTGTCTTCTTGGTTTAGTACAAGTGCTTTAAACATGATCTGCTCCGTAGGAGGAATATTAGGAAACTGAAGTAACTTTAGTTGAATCATCCGAGAAAAAATAATGAAACATCAACATTGAATATATGCGTTTTGTGCATAGATGTCAGTGTTGGCTTTTCTCTCGCTGAGTTCGCTGAACGCAATCGATGCATTGTTGGATGCCAAGTAATAAAAAGTGCAGCTATATAAATATAGCTGCACAAAAGATTACCCTACAAGTATTACAACCAGTGATCGCTATGGGCGTTCAAATACCGTTGCAATACCTTGGCCTAAACCAATACACATGGTCGCCAAGCCGTATTTCACGTCTTGCGCTTCCATCAGGTTGATTAGCGTCGTCGAGATACGAGAACCAGAACAGCCTAGTGGGTGACCAAGAGCAATCGCACCGCCGTTAAGGTTAACTTTCTCGTCAACTACATCCAATAGACCGAGATCTTTAGCACATGGAAGAGATTGAGCAGCAAACGCTTCGTTTAGCTCGATCACACCCATATCTTCGATGGTTAGGCCTGCACGTTTCAGTGCTTTTTGAGTTGCTGGTACCGGGCCGTAACCCATGATTGAAGGATCGCAGCCAGCGATAGCCATCGACTTCACGCGAGCGCGAATCTTCAGGCCAAGTGCGTTGGCTTTCTCTTCGCTCATGATCAGCATTGCCGATGCACCATCAGACAGTGCTGATGAAGTACCTGCTGTTACCGTTCCGTTTGCTGGGTCGAATACTGGGCGAAGTTGAGACAAGCCTTCAACCGTAGTTTCTGGACGAATGACTTCGTCGTAATCCAGAGTGAACAGTGAACCGTCTGCTGCGTGAGCTTCGGTTGGTAGGATTTCGTTCTTGAAACGACCTTCTACTGTTGCTGCTTGTGCTCTAGCATGTGAACGAGCGGCGAAGGCATCTTGGTCTTCACGGCTAATACCGTGCATTTTGCCTAGCATCTCAGCGGTTAGGCCCATCATACCGGCAGCTTTCGCTACGTGTTTAGACATGCCAGGGTGAAAATCAACACCATGGTTCATTGGTACGTGACCCATGTGTTCGACACCACCGATCAGGCAGATTTCAGCATCGCCAACCATGATAGAGCGAGTTGCATCATGCAAAGCTTGCATAGATGAACCACATAAACGGTTGACCGTTACCGCACCAATCTCAATCGGTAGGCCAGCAAGCAAAGCGGCGTTACGAGCCACGTTGAAGCCTTGCTCTAGCGTTTGTTGTACACAACCCCAGTAAATGTCTTCAATTTCGACAGGGTTTACTTCTGGGTTGCGCTCTAAAATGCCTTTCATCAAATGTGCCGATAGATCTTCAGCACGAGTGTGACGGAAAGCTCCACCTTTGGAACGTCCCATTGGGGTACGAAGGCAATCAACAACAACTACATTATTCATTTTGCTATTCCTTTTCCAAATGTGGGTTACAGAGAACTGGCTTGTTGGCCGTCGTAAAAGCTTTCGCCTTTCGCTGCCATATCAAGCAATAGTTGAGGAACTTGGTACATTGCACCTAAGTCTTGGTAGCTCTTCGCCATTTCAACGAAGTTACCAATACCCACACTGTCTAAGTAGCGGAATACGCCGCCTCTGAATGGAGGGAAGCCTAAACCGTAAACCAGTGCCATATCCGCTTCTTGCGGTGTCGCGATGATGCCTTCTTCTAAACAAAGCACCACTTCGTTGATCATAGGAATCATCACACGTTGGATAATTGTCTGGTCATCAAAGTCTTGTGGCTGTTGGCATACGTCAGCCAAAATAGGAAGAATGTCTTCAGAGAAGGTTTTCTTCGGGCGACCACGTTTGTCTACGCTGTATGTGTAGAAACCGCTGCCGTTCTTCTGGCCGTATTTTTCAGCGACGTAAAGTGCGTCAATTGCATCACGACCTTCTTTACCCATACGTTCTGGGAAACCTTGCGCCATTACTGCTTGTGCATGGTGTGCTGTGTCTAAACCTACAACGTCTAGCAAGTAAGCAGGGCCCATTGGCCAACCGAACTTACGCTCCATGACTTTATCGATCTTCGTGAAGTCAGCACCATCACGTAGCAACATGCTGAAACCGCCAAAGTAAGGGAAAAGTACACGGTTAACGAAGAAGCCTGGGCAGTCGTTAACAACGATAGGAGATTTACCCATCTTCGCTGCGTAAGCAACCACGCGATTAATGGTTTCTTCTGAAGTATGCTCGCCACGGATTATCTCAACCAAAGGCATGCGGTGTACTGGGTTAAAGAAGTGCATGCCACAGAAGTTCTCTGGGCGCTTCAAAGATTTCGCTAACAGGTTAATCGGAATTGTTGAGGTATTTGATGTTAGAACCGTGTCTTCACCAACCAAACCTTCCACTTCGCTCAGTACCGCTGCTTTTACTTTAGGATTCTCTACAACCGCTTCCACAATCACATCTGATTGCTCAACACCTGCATAATGCAGGCTTGGAGTAATAGAAGACAGAATGCCTGCCATCTTGAATCCATCGAGGCGACCGCGTGATAAGCGTTTATTCAACAACTTAGAAGCTTCGTTCATACCAAGATCAAGCGATGCTTGTGCGATGTCTTTCATCATCACTGGCACGCCTTTCAATGCTGACTGGTAAGCAATACCGCCACCCATGATGCCAGCACCAAGCACCGCTGCGCGTTCAGTTGCCTTATTCGCAGACTTACCAGCTTGTTTCGCTAGGCCTTTGATGTATTGGTCATTAAGGAATAAGCCGACCAATGCTTTCGCTTCTTCAGATTTTGCTAGCTTAACGAAGTGTTTACGCTCTATATCCAATGCAGCATCACGATCGCTACGTGCTGCTTCTTCGATAGCAATCACCGAAGTGATTGGTGCTGGGTAATGAGGCCCTGCTTTTTGAGCCACTAAGCCCTTAGCCATGGTAAAGCTCATCATCGCTTCTAGTTTGCTTAGTGAAAGCGCTGATGTTTTTTGTTTACGACGTAGCTGCCAATCGAGTTTTTCATTGGCTGCTAGAGAAACAGTGTTAATCGCTGATTCTAATAGTTGGTCTGTTTCAACAATCGCATCTAACAAGCCAACTTTAAGTGCTTCATCTGCACGGTATGCTTTGCCTTGCGTGATAATTTCCATTGCACTGTCAGCACCGATAACACGTGGCAGACGTACACAACCACCAAAGCCAGGCATGATGCCAAGTTTGGTTTCTGGTAGGCCTATGCTGGTGGTCTTGTCACCGATACGGAAATCGGTAGCGAGTACACATTCACAGCCGCCGCCAAGGGCATGGCCACGCATCATTGAAAGAGTTGGGACAGGAAGGTCTTCGAGCTTGCTGAAAATTGAATTAGCGAATCTTAACCATTCATCAAGTTCTGCTTCTGGCTTAGCAAATAGGCCAAGAAATTCAGTGATGTCTGCGCCTACGATGAACGCGTCTTTGTTTGAAGTTAAGATTAAACCACGTAATCCAGCGTGAGCATTAAGAGCATCTAACGCTTTATCTAGTGATTCTAAAGTAGCAAGGTCGAGTTTGTTTACAGAGGCCGGAGCACAGAAGCTAAGTTCTGCAATACCATCTTGTAATTCCTTTACCTGTAAGGTGTTAGCTTGGTAAATCATTGTCTATCTCCATGACATACAATCCACGATTGTTTGAGAGAATCTTGTTATCTTTCTATTATTGTAGAATACCTGGTAAGACCAGTTGTTCTAGTCTGTACCTCTGCTTGGTGAATTTCAATACATTTTTTAAACAATTGTTTAACATTGTGCGATAGCACAGATCCTCTAACCCTTATTATTCACGCGTGATACACTTCGCCGCTCTTATTAATTAAGTTAACGATATGAATGAACTGCCCTATTTAATACCGTCAGCGTCGGCTCTGTTTGAAGAAGAGATCAAGAAGAGCGTCTTCATTACTCATCTTGCTCATACTCCAAGTGTAGAAGCTGCTAAACAGTTCGTAGAACAGGTAAAAAAAGAGCATTCATCAGCGCGACATAATTGTTGGGGCTTTGCTGTAGGGCGACCTGAAGACTCAATGCAATGGGGCTTTAGTGACGATGGAGAGCCATCTGGTACTGCGGGTAAGCCTATCTTGGCGCAACTGTCTGGTTCTGGTGTTGGTGAACTGACAGCTGTTGTTACTCGTTATTCTGGCGGAATCAAGCTTGGAACGGGTGGCCTAGTAAAGGCTTACGGTGGTGGAGTGCAACAAGCTCTCAAGCTGCTTCAAACTATCGAGAAAAAAATAACCACAAAATTACGGCTAGAGTTAGACTATGGCTTTGTGCCAATTGCGCAATCCATTATGGCTCAGCATCAGGCTGTTGAAGTCCAAGCGGATTATGGTGTGCAAGTTGAGCTTATTATTGAAATAGAGCTCCTTCAGGTAGATTCGTTTACCCAAACCATGATCAATAAAAGCGGTGCTAAGGCACTGGTAACGAAAGTCAAAGACAACTAGGAAGTGTGAAGCATTTCGCTTCGTTCAATAGCTCATGCAATTTCGCTCAATTATTCGAATCGTCGGATTATTATTAGCACTTTTTAGTGTATCAATGCTCGCACCTGCGCTCGTCGCACTGATCTATCGAGATGGTGCGGGTGTGCCATTTGTGACGACTTTCTTTGTTCTATTATTTTTTGGAGCAACTTGCTGGTTTCCAAACCGACGCTATAAACATGAATTGAAGGCGCGAGATGGCTTTCTCATTGTGGTGTTGTTCTGGACGGTAATCGGCAGTGCTGGTGCGCTGCCGTTTTTGATCGCGGATAATCCGAGCGTTTCCGTTACTGATGCCTTTTTCGAATCGTTTTCTGCATTAACAACGACAGGTGCAACCGTAATTGTTGGCCTCGATGACTTACCTAAAGCAATTCTATTTTACCGCCAATTCCTGCAATGGTTTGGTGGTATGGGTATCATCGTATTGGCGGTAGCCATCCTTCCTGTTCTGGGTATCGGTGGTATGCAGCTATATCGTGCTGAAATCCCGGGTCCAGTAAAAGACAGCAAGATGACTCCGCGTATTGCTGAAACGGCAAAAGCGCTCTGGTACATCTATTTAAGCTTAACTATTGCTTGTGCGGTCGCGTTTTGGCTTGCAGGCATGAGTTTCTTTGATGCCATCAGTCATAGCTTTTCAACTATTGCGATTGGTGGCTTCTCGACTCACGATGCGAGTATGGGGTATTTCAATAGCCCTGCTATCAATATGATTACGGTCGTGTTCCTTCTTATATCTGCGTGTAACTATTCTCTGCACTTTGCAGCATTTGCTTCAGGTGGTGTGCATCCTAAGTATTACTGGAAAGATCCTGAGTTCCGCGCTTTTATCTTTATTCAAGTCGTCCTGTTCTTAGTTTGTTTCTTGTTACTACTGAATCATCACTCTTACGATTCGTATTATGATGCTTTCGATCAGGCGTTGTTCCAGACAGTATCAATTTCAACAACCGCAGGCTTCACCACCACCGGTTTTTCTGAATGGCCGTTATTCTTACCTGTACTGCTTCTGTTCTCTTCTTTTATAGGTGGGTGTGCAGGTTCAACGGGTGGCGGTATGAAAGTCATTCGAATATTACTACTTACTCTACAGGGTGCTCGTGAAATGAAGCGTCTTGTCCACCCGCGTGCTGTCTATACCATCAAGGTTGGTGGTTCGGCTCTACCACAACGTGTCGTTGATGCGGTTTGGGGCTTCTTCTCTGCATACGCATTGGTTTTTGTGGTTTGTATGTTGGCTCTTATTGCTACGGGGATGGATGAGCTGAGTGCTTTCTCTGCTGTAGCGGCAACATTGAATAACCTTGGTCCAGGCTTAGGTGAAGTGGCAATGCACTTCGGCGATGTGAATGACAAGGCTAAATGGGTGTTGATCGTATCCATGCTGTTTGGCCGTTTAGAGATATTCACCTTATTAATTTTATTGACCCCTACGTTTTGGCGTAGCTAAGGACATATTGTGGCAAAAGCTCTATTTTTGTATTCAAGCCGTGAAGGGCAGACCAAGAAAATCTTGAACTATATAAAAGAAGAAATGAATGAGTTCGAATGTGAGCTTCAAGATCTGCACACCATTGGTAATGTCGACTTTGCTCAATACGACCGAGTTTTGATTGGCGCATCTATTCGCTATGGGCACCTCAATAAGAAGCTATATCAGTTCATTGATGCCAACCTTGCTCAGCTGCGATCAAATAAGGTTGCTTTCTTTTGCGTTAACTTAACGGCTCGTAAAGAAGACCAAGGCAAAGATACTCCTGAAGGTAGCGCCTATATTAAGAAGTTCCTTCTTAAGTCCCCGTGGCAACCCACTTTGATCGGTGTGTTTGCTGGAGCCCTCTATTATCCTCGTTATAACTGGTTCGATAAAACCATGATTCGATTCATTATGAATATGACAGGTGGAGAAACGGATACAACCAAGGAAGTTGAGTACACAAACTGGGAAAAAGTCTCTTTATTCTCTAAGAAACTACAAGAGATGTAAGAGAAAAGCCTACTTTTGAGGCGTTTTGAGTTCTTTTTAATCGAATGAATAAAAAAACGAGAAAAACTTCAAAAAGGGCTTGCCAGTGTGATCGAAATCTCTATAATGCCACCTCGCTGACACGGGATGGCTTCGTAAGAAACC
>NZ_JBGONH010000013.1:14689-91069 GCF_041439075.1 Vibrio sp. FF145 | reverse complement strand
TTTTAGTAAGACTCGCTACACTGTGCGATCTAAACACCTTAAATGATAGGTGTTGTCTCACAGGAGGGCTTCTTAGGTAACCAGTTAAACGAGACTATTCGTTAGATACTTTTTGTGGCCTTCTTGCAGGTGAACGAAATCCACCAGATCATCACCAGACACTTGGTATGCCTGACCAAAGCCTTTTACGAACAGGCCATTCTCAGCTTTAAGGTTGAACAGAGAGAAATCTTGAAGCTGGCTCAAACCATCAATGATCTCGCCGAAACGCTCTTGCATCTGGCCGATCACTTGAGTCCAAAGCTCCGTTTCACGCTCTACAACACTTGCCTGAGCATCAAAGGTTAGACGCTTACGTGCATAAAGCTGCTTCGAGCTCTCTTCATCTTCGATCATCATCAAAGAGACTTGAGGGTTTGCTTTCAAGTTACGAGCATGACGAGCAATATCAGAAATTAGAACAAAATAACCTTCTTGGTTCTGAACGAAAGGGGCGTAACTTACGTTCGGGCGACCTTCTTCATCAACCGTTGCAAGTTGAAGGGTACGGCGCTCTTGGCGAAATTCTTTAATTTCTGGACCTAGGCGACCTTGTAGACGTTCTTGTTTTACTTGCTGTTCCATAGGTAATTCCTTTCTTCACTTTCTCTGATTTATTATTTTGCTCGAGGTTGAGCGATCATTAGCGAACTAAACGATCCTCGAGCATTGATGTTCTGTTTAAACGAGTTAGCAACCTTATTTAAGCTTGCCGTTAAGTCTGGTTAAGCTTTTTCTTTTAGTGCGTTAAAGCGTTCAACTTGGTCGACAATCAGCTCTCGCTTTTCATTGCGACCTAGGTAAATCTTAAAAATGTTTTCGCCTGTTTCACTGAAGAAACCGAAGTAATGACTTTCACGCCCCATGAACGCCTTGCTCACCAAACCAATATGTTTGATGTTATCCAGTTTTAAGTGGCCATGCAGCTCGCCTTCTTTACCCATCAGATTGTAGTAACCACGCGCTACTTTGCCTTTAGGGAACGGCGCCTTTACTTCGAAGATTGAGCCAAATGAATGCATAATTGTGGTCACTGGGCCCCAACCAACCAAACCTTCTAGAATATCTTGAGCACGGCTGCCATCTAACATCACTGCCATGTCTCCAGGAAAAGCAGCGACAACTTCAACCTCTGAAACACCTAGCTTCTCAGCAATCGCAGTAGGAAGCAGTTTTGGTTCTTCTTCTAGAATGCGTGCGACACGTTGTTCTAAAGTTTCTGTCATTGCTAATGTTGTATCTGTCATTGAATAGATTTCCGTATAAACGAGTGATTGACGTTAGTTATAATTTAGAAGTTCGAGATTAAGCGTGCTTCAAACTTGCATGCGGGTGAGCACCCAAGCCAGAGGCAGTTGGTGCTGGGTGCGAGGTCTGATATTCAGTGTTAAGCACTTGAATCACACTCTGTGCAAGGCTTACCGCCCAGAAACTGCCAGCTATAGTCAGGCTCAGGTAATCTTCCGAAAGATCAACTAGGCCATTTTTTTCCCAATGTGAAAACAGAGGCTTCAGGTAGTCAAACGTGTCTTGCCCCATAAAACTCGGCAACTTACTTCTTCTTACAACACCAGAATCAAAACCGGCTTTCAATGAAGAGAAGGTTGGCTCTAGTGAGCTTTGCTTGGTCATCATGGCTATTGGCAATTGACCTTGCTTTATAGACTCCATGTAGCTGTCTAAAGTTCGATGTTGCATCACACCATGACCACCGATGTTGCCACCAGCGCCACAACCAATGGGTAGAACTTCGGCATAAGTTTTCGCTAAGCTGTTGTAAATGCTGCGTTCGCGGTTATCACGAGTCCAGTGATTCACGCTCAGTTGCTTAACCTTGTGCTTTGCCATGAACTCAACGCCCGCCAAGTACATACTCGCCTTATCTGGCGTATTAGCCGGTGGTGGGATTTTTCCTTTCTCAACAAGATTAAGCATAGGCGCGTTGCCTGAAACAATCAGTTGGTAGAGATCAATACCGTGTGCACCAGTCGACATGTAGTCTTCTAAATCTTGTTGAAACACTTCCATAGACTGGTGTGGCAACCCGTATAGCAAATCAAGAATGATAGGCGCTTGTTCAGTGCGACTCAGTGAACTGATACGTTCCAACACAACTTCTCGGTCATCCAAGCGCTTAGCACTGCGTCGAACTTGAGTATTGAAACTTTGAATACCAAATGAGAAACGATTGAAGCCACCTTCCAGCGAACGATCAAACATCTCGTCGCCAAATCGATTAATACGCCCTTCTAAGGTCATTTCCACATCGTTCGCTAATGGGAAGTGTTGACGAATAGCCTTACCTAACAACTCAACTTGTAGAGGAGATAAATCGGTGGGTGTTCCACCACCAATATAGACGGCGTGAAATAGTCCTGACTGAGCCCAAGAGGTTTTAGCTTTTTGCTTTAGCTCAACCATCAGTGCATCAAAATACTCATCCACTAATTTACGGCTTGCGGCATTTTGGAAGAAATTGCAGAACGTACAACGCACGCGACAAAAAGGAATATGGATATACAAACAACGTTTATCCTGTTTCTTTCCTTCACTCAGCATCAATTCATCAAAGATTTCCAATTTCTTGCTCGGGTCGACCGGGATTGAGCTTCCCCCAGCATGTGCAGATAGCTTTTTGGCAAATGCAAAACGAAGTGGGTCTGGGCTAGAAACGCCCAGAATTGATTCGTCAAACTTATATATATCAACGCTCATATAATCTCTCTAAACACTTATATAGCAAAGCCTGGAAGACTGTTTGCTAAAACTGAGAGAATCATAAATAGACGCAAATGATAATGCAATTGATAATTGATCTTATTTAGATTCTAAGCAATAATCCGATACATATTTTAGATTTGGTGAAGGATTGAATGTGAACGTTCCTAGATATGTTATTGCAGGCGGTGCATCGTTAGTGATTCATGCGGCGATGTTATTTGTCGCTCAAGAATCCAAAGTCTTCGCAATGCCTGCAGGTAGCCAATCGAACACGGTATCGATCAACTTCACTCCAAAGAGCGTTCCCTCACAAGCTCAGCAAAAAACCGTTACAGAGCCAGTTGAGCCTGAGCCAATCAAGGAAACGGTCCCACACCCAGAACCTAAACCTGTCGAACCGAAAGCAGTGGAGCCAAAGCAAGCCAAACCTGCACCAAAGAAAAAAGCGATCACCAATAAGCCTCAGCCCAAGAAAGTAGAGAAAAAGGTTGTGGAGAAGACAGTCGAGAAGAAGCCGATTCAAAAAAAACCGGTGACTCAACCAGAAAAGATGGCCGACAAAAAAGTCGATAAAAATATGGACGAGTCCGCCAACCAACCTCGACAAGTTAACCAAGGCGTATCTAACCAAGAGCCGGTGTTAATCACTAGGCCCTCTTTTACAGCTCGTCCAACACCACCAAGCTACCCACGCCAAGCAAGGCGCCGAGGCGTTGAAGGTGTCGCAACTTATGAGGTCTGGTTAGATGCTGAAGGAAAACAAATTAAACAGGCATTAGTCAACTCATCAGGCGCACTAATGCTCGACAACGCTGCCTTGAAAGCCATTAAGAAATGGAAGTTCTCACCTCATACTGTAAATGGTCGAGCAATTGCTCACCGTGTGCAAATACCTGTTCGTTTTAAGTTGGATTAACCATGCAACAAATCAGTTACTTACAAGATCAACTTGGCCTAATGACATGGCCTCTTCTAATCTGTTCAGCATTAACAGCAATGATCATCGCAGAGCGTATCTTCCAAGTCATGCTAAGCATTGGGGTTGGCAAACGCGCTATTCGTCGTGAGCTCAATCAGATTTCACCAACCAATAGCAAAGAAATCGAAGCATTAGCACAATCTATTTCTGGTAAACGACCTCTGCTGTACAAGGGCGTGTCGATGCTGCTTGCTCACCACTCTTTCTCAAAAGGTTTACGTGAAGATGCAGCAGGAATTTGGCTACAAGAGAAACGCCACCAGCTTCATGCAGGTTTAAGACTGCTTGGCTTGATCGGCGTCATCAGCCCGCTAATTGGCCTGCTTGGCACAGTACTTGGGCTTATTGAGATGTTTAAAGGCGTTGCCGCTACAACAGGCAGCATCACGCCTAATGATTTGGCAGACGGTCTTGGATTAGCAATGAGAACCACTGCTGCGGGTTTGATGATTGCGCTTCCTGCGATTTCAGGAGCTCAACTACTCGGGTTATGGGCCGATCGAGTGCTAGCTCAGTTAGAACACACTCTGAATTATGTGAATGTTTGGCTAGAAGGCATGTCAATTCAAACCAGTCAGTCTGGCGACACTCAAGGGACTCCTGTCAGCAAAGCCTCTATCGGTGATGTGAGCCAAGCATGATTAAAACGCCCCACTCATCTCAAACACAGAGCTTAGTTCCGGATTTAACACCCTTACTGGACATTATATTTATCGTGATGGTTTTCCTTCTACTGACAGCATCAGTGAAGTTGGAGTCATTAGAGGTGGAGCTTCCGAGTTCTGATATTAAAAACGTTTCTGAAGTTCATAAAGATTCGATTAGCGTCAATATCTTAGATCACGAACCTTACTGGGCGATCAACGGCCAAGAGTACATCGACTGGGAAAACTTCAAGATCGCACTGTTAGAAGAAACAGGCACATCGGATAAGAAACCGATCATCATTGGCGCCGATAAAGCAGCTAACGTTGAGAACTTAGTGAAGTTGTTGTCGTTCTTACAAGAAAACGGTATTCCAGCAACCCAATTACTCACGGAGGAAGGCTAGAACGACTCTTAAATTTTCATGAGACCTAGCACCTTTTATGAGATTGGACTCTTTATTGATAAGACCAAATAACCAAAGCCAGCTCTCTATCGATTCAAACTCAACATGCGGACAGGCTGATCACAAAGCATCTTCGCGATTACTCTCCATCAAAAGAAAGTACAAATAAATTATTATGAAAGACTTAAAAGTGCTCAATAAATTAAAGAACAACAAACATTTACTCGCAATCGCCGCTATGGGGTTGGTACTTGCTGCACCTATCGCCAATGCTGACGACGTAAAACAACTTAGAATCATCAGTGCTGGCAGCGCCGTTACCGAATTAGTTCTTGCTCTGGGTGCTGAAGAGCAGTTGATAGCAATTGATGTGACCAGTCACTTACCTCAATCAAAAAAGCTTCCAAAGATTGGTTATCACAGAAACCTTTCTGCCGAAGGGTTGATTGCCTTGTCGCCAACAACACTGATTGGCTCAGATGAGATGGGGCCAGACAACGCCATTTCTCAATTAAAATCTGTGGGTATCGATGTCGAGATCGTTAACACCGAAGCAAACGTTGAAGGGCTACTAAAGCGAATCGACCAAATAGCTAAGATAACGCATACCGAAGCTCACTCACAGCAAGTGAAAGCCGAAGTGAATCAAAAAATCGCGGCACTAAAAGCCAATCAAATACCAAGCAACGAAGCAAAGAAAGTTCTGTTCCTATTACTGCACGAAGGTCGTCCTGCAAATGTTGCTGGCAGTGAAACATCACCCAACGCGATCATTGAACTGGCTGGCGGTGTTAACCCTGCGGCTAAAAGCCTGACCTCTTACAAACCACTGTCGATGGAATCACTCGTTGAAATGCAGCCTGATGTCATCTTAGTGAGCGGCCGTAGCTACCAGAAAATAGGCGGTGCTGACGCCATTCTTAAATCGTTACCTATGCTAGCGGCAACGCCAGCAGGCATGAACAAGCAAATCATTACCGTAAAGGGCAGCGCTCTAGTTGGAGGGCTTGGTCTTGAAAGCCTTTCTGAAGCGAAGCGATTAAACGCACTTATCTATCCGCTATAACTCACTACCCTATTTTTACTGTTACTTGCTCAATCCTCATTACCGCGTCGCTTTCGCAAAGTCGATTACGAGGATTGAAGCTAGTGATAGACATTGAGGCTCTTTATGTTGTTACGATCCGTCCCACTAAAAACATCGATGTTAGGCTTCGGCGCTATCCTAGTCTTAACCGCGCTGTACTCGGTCACCGTTGGGCCTATGGACATAAGCTTAGCTGACAGCGCAGCCAGCCTATTCCGACCCAGCAATGACTTAGCTCCCCACATCAATTTGGTGATTCAAGAGATCCGTTTACCGAGAACCATCTTATGTATGCTAATAGGCGCGATTCTCGCATTATGTGGTGCCGTCATGCAGGGGCTATTTAGAAACCCGCTTGCTGAACCTGGGATCATCGGCGTCTCTGCCGGAGCTGCATTAGGCGCGGCGTTGGCTATTGTTCTTTTCTCTGAACTTTCACTGCAATACCCTGCTTTTATGAACTTTGCGGCCGTGCCAGTATTTGCCTTTTTAGGTGGCGCTTTAACCACCCTGCTAGTTTATAAGCTAGGTACGGGAAAATTCGGTACCTCGGTGACCATCATGTTATTAGCGGGTGTTGCGATCAGTGCATTGTCAGGCGCAGGTATTGGCTTCTTGAATTTCATTGCTGATGACCAAATGCTACGTGATCTTTCGTTGTGGTCGATGGGTTCATTGGCGGGTGCTAAGTGGTCCGGAATTTTACTTGCTGCTGTCACACTCGTTGGATTGTTTGTTGTTTTCTACCGCCAAGCAATGTCACTGAATGCTCTATTACTGGGCGAGTCAGAAGCGCAACACCTTGGCATTCCAGTACAGAAACTCAAGCGAAAGCTCATTCTACTGACTGCCGCAGGCGTTGGTATCACGGTTAGCTTGTCTGGCATGATTGGCTTCATCGGACTGGTTATTCCTCATTTAGGCCGCATGTTAGCGGGCCCAGATCATCGAGTCCTACTCCCATTGTCTGCGGTATTAGGCGCGTTATTACTAACAGCTGCAGACATGTTCTCTCGCGTGGCACTGGCACCAGCTGAGTTGCCAGTTGGTATTGTCACTGCGATCATCGGCGCTCCATTTTTCTTGTATCTACTATTTCAACAGAAAGGGAGAATCCTTTAATGTTTCCTACAGCGTTAAAAGCAACCGACATCGAAGTGAAGTTTGGCAGCAAAGTGATTTTAGACCGCGTTTCTATTGAGATTGAAGCAGGAAAGGTAACAACACTACTTGGACCAAACGGCGCAGGAAAAAGCACGCTGCTCAAAGCTTTATGTCAGGAGATATCGAGCACGGGTGATATTCAGTATTTTGGACACACCAAAGATAAGTGGCCTTCGCAGAAGTTGGCGAAACATTTAGCGATGCTTCCTCAACACAGTACCTTGACCTTCCCCTTTCTGGCACATGAAGTTGTTGAGCTTGGTGGTATCCCGTTGCAAGAGTCCAACAAGAAGCTCACTAGCATAGCTAGCCAGAAAATGGATGTTGCCGATGTGTCTCACCTAAGTAAAAGACTCTACCCTTCTCTATCTGGCGGTGAAAAACAGCGTGTTCACTTGGCTCGAGTACTAACCCAACTTCACTATTCTGGTGACCAATGTATCTTGATGCTTGATGAACCCACATCAGCACTGGATCTTGCCCATCAGCACAACACGTTAAAGATCGCGAGAGAGTTAGCCGACAACCACAACGCAGCGGTTATCGTAGTTTTACATGACTTAAACCTAGCCGCTCAATACTCAGATCGATTGATAGTTTTGAAAGAGGGAAACTTAGTTTGCGATGGCAGCCCTTGGGAAGCACTTAAGCCTTCGATGATTGAAGATGTGTACGGCTACACAAGTATTGTCGAAAAGCACCCAACCATGAACTTCCCCCAGGTTCATCCCGCACAATAAGTTCGACTAAGAACAGGTTCGTTTTGAGTATTCGCTTTCTCTAACAACCACACCATTCACCGCCTCGATTTCTTCGAGGCTTTTTATTGTCTCACAGTCCCTCTCTCGCCTTAAAATCAATTTTGTTAGTTACCATGGCAATACCCCTTAAAACGGCTCACCTTGAACGTTTGAGGCTCTAGAAATAAACACCATCAGTTAATGTTAGTAAGCTTTTAGTTACTCAGTAAAATGCAGGCGAAACCCTAATCATCTAAAAAGAAAAGAAATAACCTTACTCAGCACAAAGACAAGATAACGACAACGGTGTGAGAGCTAGAGAAAAAAGGAAGAAAAGTGAAACTACAGGTACAAAAAAAGCCCCCTCAGGAGCTTCTTTTATTGCGTGTTGATTATTGGCTCATATGAATCAATGATTTACCAATCAACCACTCTAATTCTTTACCACTAGCATCACCAAACTGGGTTTCAGTTAGCTTGTACAAGCGGTCGATACCGTTTGCCGCGAACTCATGTGCATTCTCAGCAGTAACGATATGATGGAAAAGTAAACGTAAGATCGCTAGGAACTCAGCATCTTCAAGTGCAGCAACCCAGCTAGCCGAAAATGCATCAAGGCCATTTTCAAAGTCAATGTGTTCCATGAACATCTTGAAAATACGACCGTCTAGAGCAGCAGTAAAATCCGTTTTCTTTGGAAAGTGATGACTTATACCTGTACGAGAAACGCCTGTTTGTTGACTCAACGTCGTGTATGACATTTTGTCGTAACCCAATCTCAATAGTTGGTCTACAACGGCATCCATGATCTTCTGGATCGTGATTTCTGTATCTTCTTTACTACGCTTTGGCATATTCAGGTTCTTCTCTTTGTAAATCCATCTAACTCAACCGAGTGAAGTCAGAATGAAAATCGTTATCAGCATTATGTGAGCAAGGTATTTTTTCGCAAGTATTTCCATTAAATACCCACAAATACTTTGTACGAACAATTTTACAGTGTTGCCTCTTTGGGCACTTTGTTTAATTATTCTTCGAAAATCACCTTACAATCCTAAGTCGATAAGTTTAAATAACTACTTAGAATATGAAATACCCAACGAAAAATTCATTGTATAAATAACTGTCAAGCGATAGATACTCTTATAAAATCAATCCTGGCGCAACTAAGTGAATGATATTCTGACAAATAAATAACGTACCTCTTCAGGAAAACGTGATATTAATCACATACATATTTATCGTCGCGAATATACATATTCATTAAATATCCTATCAAACAGCATAGCATACTAGTAAAAATTTAGTTCAAAGATTTTGATTTTTGTAGATACAGTTCAAATTGCTCGCTAGAATAACCGCAGACTTTGTAAGAGGATTATTTATGAGCCAAGATATTGGTAACAATGATGTATGTGAGGCTTGCGGCTGCGCAGGTGAAATCGGGTTTATCATTAAAGAAGGCGACGATGTTGCCGAAGTAACGGTTTACGGTAACTCTAAAGCACTCATTGAAACTGAGTTTGCTAAGTACGTTGAGCTTGCTAAACAAGTGTCTAGCAACGTTGAGTTTGAAGCATCAGAACTGACAGAAGAAAGTACAGAATTAAATGCTCGCTTTAAGTTTGAAGTCAGTGCTGAGAAGATTATATTCGAACTTAAGACTCGCTCTCTAGCACGTTAATATAAGCACCAACACTCATACCAATGAAAGACGAGTTTATTTCTCGTCTTTTTTTATAATCTCAATCCACCCTAGAGCACCATTGGTCTCAAAATCGTTTTCGGCAGCACATCGAATCAACACCCCTGAAACTTCAACGACCGCACCTAGGCTATAGGCCTTATCATCATAATAACAAACTCGTTGCTGTGAACCATTCTGAGTGACGACGACTGCAGCCTTAGCGGGCGTTGATATTATTTTATTAGCATTCGCTGATGCTGAACAAAATACAGAAGTTACAATCACAAAGCCTTTTAGAATTTGACGCTTTATTTCAATCACAGATTCGCCTTTCATTGTGTTCTATTCTTTTTTACCGACCAACAAATGAGTAAAACACTATGCGAGAATAATTTTTTCATTATAGTGTTAACGTCTATCGTAATAAGAAGCTTGTTATGCTCCGAATAATCGTACTTATTATTGGTTCTTTAACCATAACAAATGTGACTGCAGAACCACTCGATCAGTATCAAATATTGAACCATCTGGATAATTACGGAAACTTATATTTACGAAATAAGCCCTATACATCACTACCGACAGGATTGGTCGTCGATGGCAATTTAAATATAGAAAACACCGCAATCACTCGCCTTCCCAAAGGGTTGGAAGTTAACGGAAGCCTTAAAGGCGGTAACAGCCTACTAGCCCGAGTTCCATCGGGCGTAAAAATAAAAGGCTACGCCGACTTGATAGGAAGTAAGATTACCCGTTGGCCAAGAGGTGTGAGAGTGGGTGGATTCATCAACCTCACAGATACCCCCCTAATACGGCTTCCCAACGGCTTTAGAGTGAAAGGAGACCTAAGCGTGATCCGTACTCCTTTAACCGAGCTGCCAAACGGGATAGTGGTTGATGGCGATTTATATATTGGCGGATCTGCAATTACAGAATTTCCCGATACCATGACGGTCAAAGGCAATATCTACCTAGGTGGTAACACGATTACCACGTGGCCGACCCAACTAGATCTTGGTGGTGCTGTTGCTCGCTAACCTGCTGTTCGATTGATTGATTGATTGACGGTAATAGCAGTACTTAGAAAAAGACACCTATATCGCTATAAAAAAAGGAGCCTTAGGCTCCTTTTTCAATTCAATCAACGAACTTGTTTGCTAACGCTCGTTAACCAATATTCTTCACTGGATTCGCATAGCTATCGATCAAGTACTGACGAGCACCGTGTGGCAAACTCGATAGTTTATCTTCAAACTCTTGCTTCACCGCAGCTGTAATCGACTCGTCTTCTTTTTCTGCAGCCAGTAAGTTCACAGGAAATAGTTTGTAGTTATCATGAATCTGGCGGTCAATCTCTTGAGCAAGTGCTTCAGGCGTATCGAAATCTTGGTCAATAACCTGACCAAAACCAACATGAACACGCCCTTTATTACCGATGATGCCTTGAATGATACTTTCGATATCTTCAAACTCACCCTTTTCGTAACTGCCGTTTACGTCTTTTTCAAAAAGCTCTATTGCTTTCGCGGTGTCACATGGATCGTTTTCGTATGAAATAGCCACAGGAACGATCTTCAATGATTTCACGTACTCAGGAAATACGATTTTTTGCTTACGCCCTTCAACATGGAACATCTTCAGAATTGCTGGTTCTGTGAAGTCATTGCCGTCTTTTGCACGACCTTCTTTCTGAGCGATCCAAATAGAGTTACCTGTTTCTAGAGAGTGCTTAATGTACGAAGACAACTGCCCTAGCGCTTTCATCATTTCACGTGGCCCTTTTAGAGAACGCTTTACGATGAAGCTTTTGTTCAGACGCATCAATTCAGTCGCACATGGCTTCTTTAGTAGGTTATCACCAATGGCAATACGGCAAGTTTGATGATTTTTCAGATGCAAAGCGTAATTAACTAACGCTGGATCCATAGCAATGTCACGATGGTTTGATACAAACAGGTACGCTTGGTTCGCATCCAGTGACTCTAAACCCGTGTATGTCACCCCTTTAGTGGTTTTAGCAAGCGTATCGCGTAAATACTTTTTCACTTCAATCTGAATGGATTCAACGCTAGTCAGCTTGCTCCATTTCATTTTTAAGTACACACGCAAAATCGGGCTCATTAATGCTTTGAACCAAGACGCATGGTTTGAAAAACGGTAGTGCAAGATTGCACTGATAAATTCTTCATCATTAATAAGACGGTTTAGTGCCGCAGGAATTTCATCATCGCCGTAAGGACGAATATCAACATATGGATCGGTTGGAGAGGTCATTTTTTCATTCATATAATAAAAAGCTGGCTCATTCTACGCGTTGTTTTGACTTATCGCAGCTACAGAGCCCATACTTTTGACAAGGTCAGACCAGAAACATCGAAAATGCCCTGTTATTATTGGCATTCTTTAAGATTAACGGTAATCTTGACGCCCCAAGACTAAGGTACTATCTATGAACTTCGCTATTGAATATACATCGGCTTACTTTTCACACCTGGTGATTACACCACGCAAAAAAGTACTTAAGCATAGCCTTGTATCGGTTCAAAGTGGTTTGGTTTTGATTAAGCTGGGCAAACAAGAGTATGCCGTCGAGCCAGGTCAGAGCGTCTGGGTTCCATATGACTGCCTAACATCACTGACCTACTTTCCAAACACACAGGTCAATCGTGTCGACTTTTCTGTGCGCTTGACGGATTCATTCCCAAGACAAGCGGGATACGTCACGCAAACGAACCTCTCTTCTGCGTTGCTAGAAAAGCTAGAAGTTACTAAGTCTCGTAGTCTAAAAACGAATAATACTGAGCAAGCGTTTAAAGATATGCTTTCTGTATTGAAGCAAGAAGTGTTGTCGTTTAAACCACTGCTTTGTGAAAGTGCTCTGTCTCAGCGATTCAATCAATGGAATGTTGATGACTCGAACTTACCGCAAGAGCACACATTGGTGATGGTAATGCGCGAGGCGAAGAAACGCATGCAATCAGGTCAGAAACGTACTCTTGTGATTGATGACCTGTTCTCAGGTAAAGAAGAAGAGTTCGAGCAACTGTGCATGCTCGTGTTTGGTGAAGATTTATAGCTTGGCGGTAAGTGAGAGCTGGTATTAAAACTAGCAAGCCAAATACTAAAAAGCCGCAAAAACTCAGTTTTCGCGGCTTTTTTAATTCTTAGCACTTAGACAAAAAAGAATGAACTACCTGTCTAGAATGGCAGCTCAACCTGCATCATTAAGTCTGCATCACTAGAGTCATGCCAACGGTAATCAAAACGCATACGCGGCTGCCCTTCAACTTTATCACCAAAACCGATGCTCAGTTGAAGACCATGGTTCATCAACCACTCTTCTGTCGACATATTATACTGTTCATCTTCTAGCTCTTCTGGAAACCACATACCGAGACCAACATAGTTAGACTCAAGGCTCTGAGTTAACAAAGGCGCATCTTTGCTTTGAATAACCCAATCAGACCAATAGTCTGGCTTTGATTCAGGTTCACCTTCACTTAACCCACTGAGCTCGATCATACGTTGACCGAAAGATTCAAGGCTAGTAGAGAAATCCAAGCAGCTATTTTCGTCATCAGAAGTCAGCATTACCGAATCTAGGCTAAAAAAATCACACTCAGCATATGCAGGTAAACTGCATGCTGCAATGATCATCGTCGCTGGTATCGCGCGCTTTAGCATAGTCATCAGACCTCCTAAGTGAGTGAATCTACATTATTGTATACAGTCCATTATCTTGCAATATCTTTGTAACTGACTTTGTACTCAGTTTTGCAACATCGCTTCCACTTATCAGCGCATTGCGGATATCAGTACTACGAATTTTCACTTTTTCAGGGCAAGCCATTACAGACCACTGCTCAGTAATCTCATCTGATTTATAAAAAGATGAGAACTTAAAGAAGTTGTCAGGACCTATAACGAACGTGAGTTCCGCATCACGATATAACTTCTGAAGTGCGCTGAGCACCGCATAAGTCGTTACGCTTTCACCTGGAGTAAATAGGCTCTTTTCGACCAAAGAAAGCTCCACTTGATCCAATGAAAGATCGCTAATAAATGCGTTAACTAACTGACATCTCGTATCAAAGTCTAGCATCTCTTTTCCCCAAGCATGGGCAATACTTGGAACGAGCAGGATTTTGTCAAAGTGAGCCAATGAATCAATCACACTTTTATGCCCTAAACTCGGTGGATTAAACGCACTACCGAAAATGGCTATTTTTTCCATTACTTATTACTGCCTTCTCTTTCTAAGCTTGTGCAAAGAGGTTTTTAAATCGGATGATTTAGGTATGATAACACTAGATTTTTAATTTGCTTGTAGGAAAGGAATACGAATGGAACAGTTAATTCGTGACGAAATGCGCGTACTACCTTCAATTGACCCTCACTTCGAAGTGACTCGTCGTGTGGAGTTTATCAAAACGAAACTTCAACAGTCAGGATGCAAATCACTGATCCTTGGTATCAGTGGTGGTGTCGACTCAACAACCTGTGGCCGCTTGGCACAGATGGCCGTTGATAGCCTAAATGAAAGCGCTGGTAGCGACGAGTACCAATTCATCGCGGTTCGTCTACCTTACGGTGAACAAAAAGATGAAGACGAAGCACAGCTTGCTCTCTCTTTCATTCAGCCTTCTCAATCTGTTTCTGTCAACATTAAAGCGGGTGTTGACGGGCTTCACGCAGCCTCTCACGTTGCTCTTGAAGGCACAGGTCTACTACCAACAGATTCAGCAAAAATCGACTTTGTGAAAGGCAACGTGAAAGCTCGTGCTCGCATGATCGCACAATACGAAATTGCTGGTTACGTTGGCGGTCTGGTGATTGGTACTGACCACTCAGCGGAAAACATCACTGGTTTCTACACTAAGCACGGTGACGGCGCATGTGATTTAGCACCACTATTTGGTTTGAACAAACGCCAAGTTCGTGAGCTTGCAGCAACGTTGGGCGCTCCAGAGCAACTTGTTAAGAAAGTACCCACTGCTGATCTAGAAGAGCTTGATCCACAGAAAGCCGATGAAGCAGCATTGAACCTTTCTTACGATCAAATTGACGATTTCCTTGAAGGTAAAACAGTACCTCAAGACGTATCCGATCGCTTAGTTGGCATCTACAAAGCAACACAGCACAAGCGTCAACCAATCCCAACGATCTACGATTAATTTCAGTTAATCAATAACATCGTAAGGCAAACTACGTTTTTAAAAATAGCGACGCTGTAAGAATCAAAAAGGCCGGAGGTTCATTTAACGAACTTCCGGCCTTTTCTATTTAGTGTTCTTTAATGCGTTTTTCGTAATGATCTAACGAGTCGTTAATCTACAACTTCGATATCGGTTTGAGGCACGCTACAACACGCCAAGATCTGCCCCATATTACGTTCATGATCTTGCAATGCAGGGACATCCGGTTGATGAACTTGTCCGGACTCAAGCGTCACTTTACAAGCACCGCAGAAACCCGCACGACAACTTGAAGCAATAGACACCCCCGCCGACTCCGCTTGCTCTAGCAAGGTTGATTGATTATTACCTTCGAACAGGTAGCCGTTCACACTTAACTGTAGCTGCTTCACCGTCTCTTCTGTTGACTGAGCGACACCAAACGCTTCTTGATGGTAATGCTGAGGGTTGAGCCCCATTTGAATCAGCAGTTTCTTAGCATTATCCATAAAGCCGTCAGGGCCACACACGAACGCTTGGCGCTTGTGTAGATCTTCAATTTCAGCGACATGAGACACGCTCAAACGTCCAGACAAACCATCCCACTCTTTCGTTGGTTGGCTCAATGAATAAATCACACTTAAGCCTTCGTGCTCTTTGGCGATCTGGTCAATCTCAGCTTGATAAGGGATGTCTTCTTCGCTGCTGCATTGGTGATAGAAAACCACATCATCAATCTGTCCATGGTCGGCTAAATAGCGAAGCATCGACAACATTGGCGTAATACCGCTTCCTGCAGACAAAAGCAGTAACGGGTGTTTTGGGTTTGGTTCTAAATAGAATGCACCATCTGGGTTTTGAGCAACAAGCGTATCACCGACTTGGAAGTGATCATTGAGCCAGTTTGAGATTTGACCATCGTCCACTCGCTTCACGGAAATCGCCAAACGACCTGCGCGTGAAGGACTAGAAGATAGCGTGTAACGACGAGACACTTTTTCGCCATTTATCACCATCTCAATCGGTAAATGTTGCCCCGGCTGATAGTTTGGTAATGAATGGTTCTCTTTCGCTGGCTCTAACCAGAACGTCGTGAAGTCGCGAGCGATCTCTTCACGCTCGACGCAAGTTAAGTGCAGTGACTCAACCCAAGTGTCTTCATAGTGCTCTTTCTCTTTGGTTTCAAGTACCTCAACCACGTCACCCGCTTTCACCAGACCTTCATTTTTCGCCACTAGATTCTGACCAAAGAAAACGCCACCGCGTTCATTAGCTCTGAACGTAGAAAAGGTATTAAGAGGCTCTTTTGTCGCTCTGAATTCGCCGCTCTCAACATCGACTGTCGTCAGGATACAGCGCTCACAAGGCTTCACCGCTTCGAATTCAACCTCACCAATTCGGATACGCTTCCAACCGTCTTCGGCAAAGGCTTCTGTATTTGAAACAACAAAGTTAGTGCGGAACTGATCCATTGAATGAACTTCAGGGCTGCGGCGATTGAGCTCATCTAGAGAGGCTTGGCTGATCACCAACATTGGATAGCCGTCAGCGAAACTGACATTCTGACCAAGCTTTTCTCGAACACGATTTGATTGCTCACCACAGAACAGCAGTTCTACGCGAACACCAAGCACATCGCTGAACCAATCATCCGCCTCGTCGTTAGTGGTATACGCAGTAAAGCTGTCTTTCCATACCGTTGCAGGCGCTTCTTGCATCTTAAAGTTTGCGTATTTCAGGCGCAGCGGCTCTTTACCTTCATAAGTAAAAATCAAACCGTCTGGCTGCAAGCTAGAAGACACTTTGACCATTTTAGGGTACTTACGCGCCGTCACCATTGATCCGTCAGCCAACGCCAACATAAAACGTCTGTCGAAGGTAAGGCCCTGTTTTTCGACCCAAGCAGAAGAGAGTGCAATCCCACCTACTGATTTAACCGGAAACACGTTGATTTGAGATAAGGAAGGAGCTTGCTCTGAAGCCTTTCGATCTATAGGTGACTGCGACATAACGATTCCAATGTTTTGTTGTTTGTCCCAATGCTAACAAATGGTTATAAATAGATAAACTGGCAGGCATTAAACACTTGATACTAAGCTAATATCTTGAGATGTTTAAATCACTGCCTTGTATACATTAAGACAGCAATGCATTAACACTCTCCATACGTTCTATAATGTGAACACGGTTACCGCATTGAACTTTCATTGAATAAAAAGGATTTATCATGAACAAACTCGTCATTATCATTTTATGTGTACTGCTTCCGCCTGTTGGTGTGTTCTTCGCTCGTGGCGCAGGTAAAGATTTGCTGATTAACATCGTCCTGACCTTCTTCTTTTGGGTACCAGGAATGATCCACGGACTCTGGGTGGCGACTCGCTAACCCGTATCCAAAAATAAATACCGAATTAAAACGCCATAAAAACAAGCTCCTAGCCCTGAAGAGTTAAAAATAGGATGAAATGAAAGTGCTTTTCCACTATCATCCTGTCGCCTAAACGTAAGCGATTGCTTTCACAGATTTCGCCGAGTTTAGGCTCCAACTACATAACACTTCAAATGGTGGGAGCCTTCAATGACACAACTTACGATTACTCGTCCTGACGACTGGCACGTTCATCTACGCGATGGCGAAGTATTAAAAGATACAGTGCGCGATATCAGCCGCTACAATGGTCGAGCGTTAATCATGCCAAACACCATCCCACCGGTAACCGATACCGAAATGGCTCTTGCTTACCGTGAACGCATCATGGCAGAGCAGCCAAGTGAACAGTTCCAGCCTCTAATGGCACTTTACCTAACAGACAACACAACACCTGATGAAATTCGCAAAGCGAAAGAATGTGGCGCTGTTGTAGCGGCGAAGCTATACCCTGCTGGCGCGACGACAAACTCGGATTCAGGTGTAACTTCAGCTCAAAAGATCTACCACGTACTAGAAGCGATGCAAGAAGTGGGTATGTTGCTGCTTGTACACGGTGAAGTAACGGCTCACGATGTTGATATCTTTGACCGTGAAAAAGAGTTCCTAGACACGGTTCTAGCACCGATTGTTAACGACTTCCCTAACCTGAAGATCGTTCTAGAGCACATCACGACTGCAGATGCAGCGACTTTCGTTAAGAACGCTAGCGAGAACGTAGCGGCAACCATCACAGCTCACCACTTGCTTTACAACCGTAACCACATGCTGGTTGGCGGCATTAAGCCACATTTCTACTGCCTACCTATCCTTAAGCGCAACACACACCAGTTAGCACTTATCGAAGCGGCAACAAGCGGTAGCAAGAAGTTCTTCTTGGGTACCGATTCTGCGCCACACGCGAAAGGCGCTAAAGAGTCAGCATGTGGTTGTGCAGGTTCTTACACAGCACACGCTGCGGTTGAACTGTACGCTGAAGTATTCGATTTAGAAGGCAAGATTGAGAACCTAGAAGCGTTCGCGAGCCACAATGGTCCGGATTTCTACGGCATGCCACGTAATACAGACACCATCACTCTTGTTAAAGAAGAGTGGAACGTTGCTGAAACCATGCCTTTCGGTTCAGACATTGTTGTGCCAATCCGTGGCGGCGAGACGATTGCTTGGGCTGTAAAATAAGCGCTTGGGCTGTTAAATAAACGCCCTCCATTTAACGAAAAGGGTCACCATAATAATTATGGTGACCCTTTTTTGTTTCGATGAAAGACTGTCTTATTATAAAAATAATGAACGATTACTTACCGCGCATTTTTCCAATCGCAGTCCAAACAGCAACGACAATCAAGCCAGCTAAAACCCCAATCACACCGTTTAATAGCGTCGGTACCACCGCTGTCGCAATCGTATGTCCACTAAAATCCATAATAATCGGTTCAATTAAATGATGAATCGCAGGAACGTTGTGCACCACAATACCGCCACCAACCAAGAACATCGCAGCTGTACCGACCACAGCAAGCATCTTCATCAGCTTTGGTGCAAACGCGACTAGCCCATTACCCAATTGAGTTTTAATGCCACTGCCATTCGATGTTCGCTGCAGATAGAAACCTAAATCGTCCAACTTAACGATCCCTGCCACTAAACCATAAACACCAATCGTCATCACAACCGCAATCAAACTCACGACAAGAATCTGAGTAACGATGCTTGTACCCGTCACGGTACCCAGAGCTATCACGATGATTTCCGCGGATAATATGAAATCGGTACGAATCGCGCCTGCGACCTTCCTCTTCTCATATTCCTCTATGGATTCACCAGTACTTGTGTCCTCTCCCTTTTCAGCCTCTTGATGAGCATGAGGAAACAACTTCTCTAAGATTTTCTCTGCCCCTTCAAAACAAAGAAACAGACCACCAATCAAAAGCAAAGGCATGATCAGCCAAGGAATAAAGGCACTGATCAATAATGCGGCTGGCACCAAAATCAGCTTGTTTTTAAATGAGCCTTTTGCAACCGCCCAAACCACTGGGATTTCTCGTTCAGCAGAAACACCGGATACCTGCTGAGCGTTCAGCGCTAAGTCATCCCCCAACACACCGGCGGTTTTTTTCGCAGCGACCTTAGACATCAGTGCGACATCATCCAACACGGTTGCAATGTCATCCAGTAGCGTTAATAAACTTGCTCCAGCCATTTTATGGTCTCTTTTAAGGGATTAAACAATTGATAAAATGTAACACCATCAATCCACTCATCAAAGTTATGAGTCTGTAAAAAATAGAGTCACAAGTTGTGTTTTCTATTGCCGTCTCAGCTAGACAGGACTAGTCTGTCTTCATCTTTCGCGAACATAAAAGAAGAAGTATAGATGAAAAGTGAATACTCCTACCCAATCGGTGAGCCAGGACAAAAATGGCAAGAAGCAGAACGTCAAGCATGGTTCGCTCAAAGAACCGTTAAGCGTGAATACCAGCAAGAAGTCGTGCCAAAAATCCAAGCATTGGCAGACCGCTTTGACATCGAGCAATACGGCGCATTGAGCTACGATGAAGCTCGCTTCCCGCTTTTTGCAATTAAAAGCAAAAACTGGAACGCATCAAAACCAACGATCCTTGTAACGGGTGGTGTTCACGGTTACGAAACCAGTGGTGTGCATGGCGCGATCAAGTTCGCCGCAACTCAAGCAGAACAATATGCAGCGCATTTCAACATTGTTGTTGCACCTTGTGTGAGCCCTTGGGGTTACGAAGTCATCAACCGTTGGAACCCAAATGCTGTCGATCCAAACCGCTCTTTCTACGACGATACGCCAGCAGAAGAATCAGCAAACCTACGAGCTTTAGTGGCCTCTTTGCCAGAAGTATTGGTTCACGTTGACCTGCATGAGACGACAGACTCTGATGAAACTGAATTCCGACCCGCACTCGCTGCTCGTGATGGTATTGAGTACATCGAAGGTATGATCCCAGATGGTTTCTACACGGTTGGCGATACTGAAAACCCGCAACCAGAATTCCAAGAAGCTGTAATTAAATCAGTAGAGCAAGTAACGCATATTGCGCCTGCGGATGACGAAGGCAAGATCATTGGTTCAGACGTCACTCAACACGGTGTGATCAACTACCCAATGAAGAAGCTTGGCTTATGTGGCGGCGTGACCGACTGTAAGTACGGAACAACCACAGAGGTTTACCCAGACAGCGACAAAGTGACTGACGAAGAGTGTAATGACGCTCAAGTTGCAGCGGTAGTCGGTGCTTTGGATTACGTAATTCAACACGAACTAAACGCGTAAGCTAGTAGCTAGTAGCTACTAGCTAGTACACTAGAGCTAAGCCCTAAAACTAAAAAGAGCCACAAGTGACGATTCGCTTGTGGCTCTTTTTTTGTCTCTTTCTCTTACCTGTCATTTCTTCTCAAGTATAAAAAAGCGCCCTTGCACACAGTACAAGAGAGCTTTGAAATAACGCTGAATAAGGAGTAATTAGCGAACTATATACTCCCTATACTCGATTACTTTATTTAACGGTTTCGCTAACGTTTTCTTGTCCTTTATCTACTTCAGTCAGTAGACCTTTCAACAAGCTAAAACAGCCAATAAGAAGAATGATCGTAAACGGCAGTGCAGCAATGATCGTGATCGATTGCAGAGCTTGAATAGATTGAGTACCACCAATCCACAGCATTACCATTGCGATAGCACCTGAGATAACCGCCCAAACCACTTTCTGTTTAACAGGAACTTCAAGCTTACCACCCGCCGTCATGCCATCGATAACGATAGAGCCTGAGTCTAGCGTTGTAACGAAGAACACAATGATCAGTGCGACTGCGAGAACTGACAGAATGCTACCGAACGAGTAAGCATCTAGCATGTAGAACAAGCTTAGAGATACGTCTGTAATGCCTTGGTCGAGGCCAAGTTGTCCCACATGGTTAATTACTTGCTCGATAGCCACGCCACCGAAGATCGACATCCAAGCCGACGTTACCAATGTTGGGATAATCAGTACGCAAAGTAAGAACTCACGAACCGTACGGCCCTTAGAAATACGCGCTACGAACATACCGAAGAATGGTGCATACGCAACCCACCATGCCCAGTAGAACACAGTCCAGCCATGCAGCCATGTTGTGTCTTCACGACCCGCACTTTGGCTCAAAGCTACGATGTTTTTCACATAGCCCGTTGCCGCAGTCGCCACAGAATCAAGCACTGTCGTAAAGTTCAATACAGCGATAAGACCAAGGAATACGAACGCAATAACCATGTTCAGGTTACTTAGGAACTTAACACCACCGTCCATGCCACGCATAACAGAGATGATCGCCAAACCCATAATCAAAACGATAATAGATTGCTGAAGGTAGATGTTGTTTTCCAAGCCAAACACGTGGCTAATACCACTTGCTGCTTGCGTACCACCTAGACCCAATGAAGTCGCAAGGCCAAACAGAGTAACCAGTACCGTTAGTACATCGATCACATCACCTGTTTTACCCCAAACTCGTTCACCCAGTATTGGGTAAAACACAGAACGCATTGATAGCGGTAAGCCTTTGTTGTAAACAAAGTACGCTAGACAAAGCGCCGTCATGCCATAGATAGCCCATGCATGAAAGCCCCAGTGAAATACGGTTGCACCAAGTGCCAGTTCACGGCCTGCTTCTGTAAAAGGTTCCGCATCTAATGGTGTACCGAACCAGTTAGTGAAGAACGCGGTTGGCTCAGCAACGCCCCAGAAAATAAGCCCGATACCCATACCCGCTGCGAATAACATCGCAATCCAAGATGACATCGAATAGTCCGCCGTCGCGTCTTCGCCGCCTAGGCGAATCTTACCCAACGGTGAAAATGCTAGAACAACAGCAAACGCTAGCATGATGTTAGCTCCCCACATAAACAGGAAGTCAAACTTTGATAAAACAGCACCCTTAATAGAATCAATAGCAGCTTTAGCGTCTGCTGGAGGAAGAGCAAGAAGAGTGATGATGAAGAGAAGAGATAAGCCTACTGAGGCTATGAAGACGGTGTTGTGGACATCCATGCCCCATTTACTGACGTTATCTTGACCAACTTGATAGTCAGTAGAATCGATACTGTATTTTTTTGATTTAAAACTCATAAATTATGATGTTCGCATATCCGAATCAACGAATATAAGGACGCTCTCCATATCCAATTACTACTTGATTGGCTCGCCGCACCACCTAAATAGAGGCGATAAAAATCACAATGGTTGGTGAAAAATGGACTTACTGGCTCAATCCCAAGGCGCGCATTATAGCACAGGTCGAAGCATTTTGACTGAGTTTTAGCTCAATAGTTACCCAGACTACCATTGATAGTGATAGTTAACCCAATAAAAGCAGAATAAAACAAACAGACAAAAACATTAAAATACAACATGTTAAATTAAAATGACGCACCGTAAAATCTCATGCAAACTTTCTACAGATAATATTAACAATAGCCTGATTTATTTATAGCTCTAATAAAAAAGCCCCGCTATAGGGGCGGGGAAATTACCAAAGGTAAAAGAGAAATCAGTATTTAAATGTCAGTGCTATGTCTTGCTACGCTTCTCGCCACAGAACTGCACATTTCAAAGGCAGTACATTAAATCGCGAAGCAAAAGCCTAGGTTGTAATCTTCGCCATTCTTTTCAGTGAACTCTTTATCTTCACTCGATGCGCTTGGTCGGCCGCTTTCATCACCCTTCACTAAGCTAACCCAGTGGCGAATACCAGAAGAGAGGTTCGCTTCAGTTTGGCCAAACGTGGTGCATGTCTCTAATTGAATGTCTTCGATGTTCACCAACTCTAAATTACCAGTTCCTTTGCGAGCACCTATCGTCACTTCAACATGGGTACCGCTCTCGTCTCGAAATAGAATTGACGATGGTTTAGATTTATCACCCGCATAAGCGACAAAGTGCTTCGCTCTTTTCAGGCCGGTGTGCTCGCCGTTTTTGAAGTAAACCTGAACATGTCGATAATCAATCTCGTAGCTCACTGCATCTTCGTGTGAACCCGCCTCTAAAGGGAATAGAGTATCAAGCAACTGTTTCGCCATTTTTTGTTTTTCGAGTTGCTTGTCTGCTTTCACCATTTCTACGGCAAAGACAGCTTCAGCAATAAATGTTGAATGGTTTCTGTGAAGTTCTGTTTTGTCTAGTGTCAGCATATTCATAATCTTTCCCTCTTACGGCTTTGAATTTCATGTAGGTCAAAAATCCTGATTGACCCTTTTCAAATGTGTTCTTTACTGTGTGGCTTCCATGTATTTCATACTACTTGTATTTTTTAAACAATTTCACAACAAAAATTTCACAGTGTGAATTTTACTAAATTGATTTTTTACACAAACCGGAATTTCCGCCCCTAGCCCTTTATCTAATTGGGCTGAGAGCTCATTAGACACACTTTTACGTGTTGTTTGATTTTGTGTAATAACCGATTCAATCACAGTCAACACGCAGCGCTATGGTAATCATTTCAAGAAAAAGGGTAGGTGTTTCATCTTGAAAACAAGAAACACTGTATTATTGAGTAGTAACCACAATCTTCGACCAATCAACATTTGGTCGAAGTCATTTCAACACACGCCACCCCGCACATAAGCAACACGTCTAAAGTAATCACAACAAAGGAATCACGATGCTAAACATTAAGAACCAGCACTTACTCTCTTTTATGGTGACAGAAGCGAACAACGCAGTTGCAGTCACAAATCCAGCGACAGGTGAACTCGTCGGACACGCACCTATTTCATCACAAGCAGAGTTAGCAAACGCGATTGAACGTGCTCATGTTGCACAGAAAGAGTGGGCCAAGGTTCCAGCTAAATCTCGTGCTGCATCACTGCACCGTTGGCACCAACTGATCCTTGAAAACAAAGAAGATCTGGCTCGAATCATGACGATTGAGCAGGGTAAACCGTTAGCAGAAGCGACAGGCGAAGTCGTGTATGGCGCGAGCTTTATTGAGTGGTTTGCAGAAGAAGCCAAACGTACTTATGGTGATTCTATTCCTAGCACAGTCGCTGGCAAACGCTTGGTGACCATCAAGCAGCCTATTGGAGTCGCGTGTGCAATTACGCCATGGAACTTCCCTATTGCAATGATCACTCGTAAAGCAGCTCCTGCCCTAGCTGCTGGTTGTAGCTTTGTCGTAAAACCTTCAGATGAAACACCGCTTTCTGCGTTTGCTGTGGTTGAACTGGCTTATCAAGCGGGTATTCCGAAAGATCTACTTCAAGTCGTTCTTGGTGAAAGCCCTGAGCAAGTTGGCACCCTATTCACTTCTCATCCACTGATCAAAAAAATCTCTTTCACAGGCTCGACTCGAGTGGGCAGTATCTTGATGGCTCAAGCCGCACAAGGCATCAAGCGCACCTCAATGGAGCTCGGTGGCAACGCACCTTTTATTGTATTTGACGATGCAGACATCGACGCGGCCGTTCAAGGCGCAATGGCGTCGAAATTCCGTAATGCGGGACAAACATGTGTCTGTGCAAACCGTTTCTATGTTCACAGTAAAGTATACGATGAGTTCGTGGCTAAATTCGCTCAAGCGGTTCAGCAGCTTAAGATTGGTAACGGCTTAGATGAAAGTGTCACCATTGGTCCTGTTGTCAATCAGAATGCGAAGAACAACATCCAAGCATTAATAGACAGAGCGGTAGAACAAGGCGCAACACCTGTGACGCCAACTCAAGAGCTTGATGGGCTTTTCCTTCAGCCTGTTATTTTAAAAAATGTGAAACACAGCATGGACATTGTTCAGCAAGAGATCTTTGGCCCTGTCGCTCCTGTGATGCAATTCGAGACAGACGAAGAGCTTATTGAGATGGCAAACGACACCATTTATGGATTAGCGTCGTACTTCTACAGTCAGAACATTCATCGAGTATGGAACATCGCAGAGGCACTTGAGTACGGTATGGTAGGTATTAATGATGGCCTCATCTCAACTGAGGTCGCGCCCTTCGGCGGTGTTAAGCAATCAGGTATTGGCCGTGAAGGCGCAAAAGAAGGCATTGATGAATACATGGATATTAAGTATCTGTGTTTTGGTAGTAACTAGGTCTCGGAAGTAGTTAGGCTTGGTCGTAACTAAGCCTGACTCTTAGACATCAGCAAGCTTAAACATCGAATAGCCCTACTAACACCTCTCTTCTGAGATTCCCCCACACACCAGAAAAACAGCCAAAAAAAGCCGCGCTATAAAAGCGCGGCACCTTGGGCTCGGTTAAAGGGGGTTTCTTTTTTTTTAGTATTTTACATTCTCTGTTTTTGTTATTGGGTTGCTTCTCTATCCCTGCGCTTTCAGTTTTAGACGCATAGCATGCAGCACTGGCTCGGTGTAACCACTAGGTTGAGCGCAGCCTTCGAATACCAACTGACACGCTGCTGAAAATGCGATGCTGTTTTCAAAGTCAGGTGCCATATTACGGTAGCTCGGGTCGCTAGCGTTTTGCTCGTCAACCACTGCCGCCATACGTTTCATGGTTTTCATTACTTGTGCTTCATCGCAAATGCCGTGGCGTAACCAGTTGGCAATATGTTGACTCGAAATACGCAATGTCGCTCGGTCTTCCATTAACCCTACATCGTTAATATCTGGCACTTTCGAACAACCGACTCCTTGGTCAATCCAACGCACTACGTAGCCAAGAATACCTTGTGTATTGTTATCCAATTCATTTTGGATATCTTTAGCAGTCAGCTTTTGATTACCTAGTAGCGGGATAGTCAGGATATCGTCGACGTTCGCTCTCACACGTTCACGAAGCTCTTTCTGACGGCTAGGAACACTCACCTTGTGATAGTGCAAAGCATGCAAAGTCGCGGCAGTTGGAGAAGGAACCCAAGCAGTATTTGCGCCCGCTTGTGGGTGTCCGATTTTCGCATCCATCATCTTGGCCATGTTGTCCGGCTCTGGCCACATGCCTTTACCGATCTGGGCTTTACCTTGCAGGCCACAAGCTAAGCCAAGATCAACGTTCTGGTCTTCGTATGCGCCAATCCAAGTCATGGTTTTCAGCTGTGTTTTAGGAGCGAATGGGCCCGCTTCCATACTGGTGTGAATTTCATCACCCGTTCGGTCTAAGAAACCTGTGTTGATGAACACAACACGATCTTTAGCCGCGCGGATACATTCTTTTAGGTTGACTGAAGTACGACGCTCTTCGTCCATGATGCCGACTTTGATCGTGAATCGATCTAGGCCTAATGCATCTTCAATACGGCCAAACAGTTCATTGGTAAACGCCACTTCTTCAGGACCATGCATCTTAGGTTTAACAATATTGATGCTGTTCGCAGTCGAGTTTTGGTACGCGCTGTTACCTTTTAAATCGTGCATTGCGATTAACGAGGTGACCATGCCATCCATAATGCCTTCAGGGACTTCATTGCCTTGAGCATCAATAATGGCAGGGTTGGTCATTAGGTGGCCCACATTGCGTATGAACAACATACTACGACCTTTCAGCGAGATCTCGCCTCCCGTCACGCTGGTGTATTGGCGATCTGGATTAAGGTTACGAACGATGGTTTTGCCGTTTTTCTCTAGCGACTCTTGTAGGTCACCTTTCATCAAGCCTAACCAGTTGCGGTAAGCCAATGCTTTGTCTTCACCATCAACCGCAGCTACCGAGTCTTCGCAATCCATAATCGTAGTCAGTGCCGATTCCACCAGCACATCTTTAATACCTGCCACATCAACGCTACCAATTGGCGCGCTTGGGTCAATTTGAATTTCGATATGGAGATTATTGTGCTTAAGCAGAATACTTGAAGGGGCACTCGCATCACCTTGGTAACCAATGAACTGGTTGCGATCGATTAGAGTGACTTCTTCGCCATTGTCTAAGGTCGCTGTCAGTGTATTGCCAATACTGACATTGCTGATGCTGTATTTGGTGACGTCTTTATGAGATACACCGTTTAACGGTGCAGCGTCATCAAGGAAACCTCGAGCGTAGCTCACCACTTTAGCACCGCGTACCGGGTTAAAGCTTCCTCCCTTTTTCGCGCCGTCACTTTCACTGATGACATCGGTTCCGTAGAGCGCATCGTATAAACTTCCCCAACGCGCATTAGCCGCGTTAAGTGCAAAACGTGCATTCATAATAGGTACAACAAGCTGCGGACCCGCTTGTGTTGCAATTTCAGGCTCAACGCTGGTAGTCGTTACTTGAAAGTCATCACCCTCAGGAACTAAGTAGCCAATCTGCTGTAAGAACTGTTTGTACTCTGCCGCATCTAGCGTTTGTCCCGCACGCTCTTGGTGCCAAACGTCAATTTGATGTTGAAGATCTTCACGCTTGATAAGCAGTGCGCGGTTCTTGGGAGCCAAGTCTTCAAGGATAGTTGCAAATGATTGCCAAAAGTCTTCAGCGACAATGCCTGTTCCAGGAATGACCTGCTCATTAATTAATTGGTAGAGGGTGCTATCAATGTTCAAGCTTCCCTGTTGAATACGACTGCTCATAAAATCTCTCTCAAGCTAACTGATGACTACTCAATATATTTACTTAACTGACTTAAATTTAAATAACTCGTTTAAACTTACGCAACGGACATAAATTTAGCTAATTTATGCCAGTTATACTGGATATTCATATAAAAAATACCCTACAAACTGTGTTATTCCGTCACACCACTCTCTATTTCATTGGCGACACTTTTAATCAATCGGCGCATCCACTGATGGTCTGGATTAGTTTGTAACAATGGACTCCACGCCATCTTCACCTCAAAGGGTTCAATAGCAAATGGCGCAGGTTTGATTAACAACCGAGGGTTGTTGCGCTGCAATTGTGCTGCTTTGGTTGGAATGGTCAGGATCAGGTTCTTCTGTTGAGCGAAGAGAATCGCCGACAGGTAGTGTCGTGTGAACACCGTGATATTACGCGTTTTGCCAATGCGCATTAATGCTTCATCTATCCAACCAAGCTTTTGCGCTTCGCTTGGGTTAATCCCAACGCCGGTGCCCATACCCGTCTTACTTACCCAGATATGTTGCGCCTTTAGATAAGACAAAATATCGAAGTTGTCCGCTATCGGGTTATCACAACTAAATAGGCAAGAGAACCCGTCGTGCCAAAGGCTCATCTGATGGAACGACTGTGGAATATCGTCAAAACGGTTGATGATAATATCAACAGTGCCTTGCTCCACATCCTGATAACTCACGTCACTTGGCGTCATAATATCCAAGCGTATTTTCGGTGCTATCTCGCTCAACTTTTTTAATAGCGGCTGAATAATGGTCGACTCAGCATAGTCACTCGCCATGATACGAAACACACGTTCACTGTCTTCAGCATTAAATTCCGTGGTCGGCTGCAATGTCTTTTCTACATTCGCCAAGATGTTTCTAATCAATGGCTGCAGTTTATGTGCTCGCTCGGTCGGTATCATCCCTTCACTGGTTCTCACCAACAGCGGGTCTTCAAATAGATCACGTAATCGACGCAGGCCATTACTCATGGCTGGCTGAGTGATTCCTAACTGATTTGCTGCTCGTGTTACGTTTCTTTCACGTAGCAACATGTCTAAATACACAAGTAAATTAAGGTCTATACGAGCAATATTCATAAGAAAAATACCGAATATAATAACTATAAATTAACAAAATTATCACATACATGGTTATTATTTGTCCATGGTTAGATTTAATCCAAATCAAATGACCTCGCCAAATTGGCCAACATGTCCACGTGAAACTAAGGAATAGTTATGTCGCAAATTACACAAGATATCGAAATGATTGAAGTTGCAAAAAGCGCTGCTGGTGCTCCATGGGATGCAATTAACCCTGAATCTGCTGCTCGCATGCGAGCTCAAAACAAATTCAAAACAGGTCTGGATATTGCGCAATACACGGCAGATATCATGCGTGCAGACATGGCGGCTTACGACGAAGACAGCTCTCAATACACTCAGTCTCTGGGTTGCTGGCATGGTTTCATCGGCCAACAAAAGCTGATTTCTATTAAGAAGCACTTTGATGGCAAGACTGACCGTCGTTACCTATACCTTTCAGGTTGGATGGTAGCAGCACTTCGCTCTGACTTCGGTCCACTTCCAGACCAATCTATGCATGAGAAAACGTCAGTTGCTGGCCTAGTAGAAGAGCTATACACCTTCCTACGTCAAGCGGATGCTCGTGAACTAGGTGGCTTGTTCCGTCAACTAGACGCAGCACGTGAAGCGGGTGATGTGAATCGACAAGACCAAATCCAAGACAAAATCGACAACCACGTAACACACGTAGTACCAATCATTGCCGATATCGATGCAGGTTTCGGTAACGCAGAAGCGACTTACCTAATGGCTAAGCAGATGATTGAAGCGGGTGCATGTTGTCTACAAATCGAAAACCAAGTAGCCGATGAGAAGCAATGTGGTCACCAAGACGGCAAAGTAACGGTTCCTCATGCTGATTTCCACGCAAAACTTCGCGCACTTCGTTACGCTTTCCTTGAACTAGGCATCGACAACGGCATCATCGTTGCTCGTACCGATTCACAAGGTGCTGGCCTAACAAAAGAAATCGCGGTAGTGAAAGAGCCAGGCGACCAAGGTGACATCTACAACTCTTACCTAGATGTTGAAGAGATTGATGTTGCAGATATGGCTGAAGGTGATGTTTGCTTCAACCGTGACGGCAAGCTAGTTCGTCCTAAGCGTCTGCCTTCAGGCTTATACCAATTCCGCGAAGGTACTGGTGAAGACCGCTGTGTATTCGACTGTATTGAAGCAATCAACGCGGGTGCTGACCTTCTTTGGATTGAGACTGAGAAACCACACATCGGTCAAATCAAAGAGATGATGGACGGCGTACGTGAAGTTCACCCTAATGCGAAACTGGTTTACAACAACTCTCCATCATTCAACTGGACATTAAACTTCCGCCAACAAGCATACGATGCAATGGCAGCAGAAGGTAAAGATGTATCAGCTTACGACCGTGCAAGCCTAATGAGTGCGGAATACGATGAAACTGAACTGTCTGCAAGCGCTGACGAGAAGATTCGTACATTCCAAGCGGACGCATCTCGCGAAGCGGGTATCTTCCACCACTTGATTACTCTGCCGACTTACCACACAGCAGCACTGTCTACCGACAACCTTGCAAAAGAATACTTCGGTGACCAAGGCATGTTGGGCTACGTTGCTAATGTTCAACGTAAAGAGATTCGCCAAGGTATCGCATGTGTTAAACACCAAAATATGTCTGGTTCAGACATGGGTGACGACCACAAAGAATACTTTGCTGGTGAAAATGCACTAAAAGCAGCGGGTGAAGCGAATACGTCTAATCAATTTGATTAATCGTTAACAGCGTTTCCCTTCTAGAATCTCCCCCTCCCTTTTCCCTGTTAGGTGCTGGGAGGGAGGAGGTTTTGGGATCAAGCTTGTACTGCCGGCTTCATCTCAAAGCCTCAGATTTGTGTTCCACACCACTGTGACCCTGAAAAATTCTGTTTAAACTGATCACATTCCTGTTTGTTGATTTTCCTATTTATTGATATGCCTATTTATTGAGAGTGCCTATGACTTCAATACCGACACACCTACAAGATGCTAAAACACTGCTGTCAGAAAATGGTTTCGCGACTGGTGATACTTGGTATCACGGCACATCTTCAGCCTTGCTCGCTTCAATCCAAGGCCAAGGGCTGAAACGCTCAGGAGACAAAGCACTCAATGAAGCCGCGTCAAAAACCATGGCAACCATTGGCAACAACTACACCGAATCCGTTGAACCAGTGTTTCTTACCCAGAGCAAAGAACTGGCCTACTACTGGGCTCAGCAAACCATTCGCGAGCGCAGCACTCGTTTTGAGGGTGAAGAGCGCCCTATCGTGTTAGCGGTAAATTTAACGGATAAACAACGTGCCAAAGTAAGGCCTGACGTTGGCGCAATGAGCCTATTAATGATGAGTGTTGGCGAGCAATTCATGGCTCACTTAACTAAGATCTATCAAGAGAACAACATCGCAGGCCCAGACATCGAACTGCGCACTGCGGATCGTATGGACTATCTCAATAAGCTTGGAATGGCCTACATTGATGAAGACATCAGCCGTGCTTGTGTGCAAGAGCTTTATGAACCAGAGCTATCAGAGCCGGAACTGACCAGTTAATCAGGTTCATTACGTCAGTACGATTCAGAATAAAAAAGGGCTCCTAATCTAGGAGCCCTTTTTATGTGTGACGTTATTTACATGCTCGTTAATCAATGGGTTAGTTGAACAATAGACATGTAAGTCAATAGACTAGTTAATCAACGGACACAAGCGACCTTGTTGTGCAGCTTGCGTCATTTCGATATCACCTTGAAGTGAACGATAAACAACAGTATTCCACACCTGACCATTATCCATTTCAAACTCGATCGCATAGTTCAAACCCGCGACAACCTGAGTTCGAACACTCAAGATCTGCTTGAGCTCAGCTGAAGTGTTCATTTGACTAAGAACTGCGTCTAAAGCTTGCTTAGCTTGTGGTGTGATAGCGCTTTGCGACCAACCACCTGTCAGGTTTTTAGTGCTACAGATCGGATTCGCTTTCTCTTGCGGTTGCACGGGAGCATCAGACTCCTGACTGCATCCAGCTAACACAGCAACACTAAACACAGTTGCTAATCCAAGTAATGATGTTAATCGTACTTTTTTCATAAATCCTCTCTACATCGTTCATTCAGTCAGTCATTTACGAGAGATTACCCGTAATGATGTTTCATATGCAGGCAAGCTTAAACCTCGAATGTCATCACTTCATCAGAGATTATGGTGTAACTAATCTATAAATACAGAGCACTGTCAGAAAACCAAAGCCGGACAATAAGCAGACAAGTAAGTATTTGAGAATACACTAATTTAGGGGTTCATGAATTGATTGAAAAATGGCGAAACCATGTTATTTAGGATTAGTACAAGTAGTAAACTCCCACTTTAAATGCAGCTTGTTTTTGAGAAACTAAACGCACAAAAAGTTAGGACAACTTTATAAAGTAACTACTCTCAAACATCAGCCATAGATACATCTCTCATAAACGGGTACAAGTCACATAAAAATAATTAGATAAACTTAGGCGGTTCACTACATGGAATTAATGTCGTCTTTAGGTTCACTGTTGGCTAGCAGCCTGCCTATCGAAAAAAAACAACACGCTCTGGTTGAACTCGTACTCGACACTTATCAACCGCAACAGCGCACGGCTCTTTTCAAAACAGTGGCAGAACATCGTCGAAGCCAAATAGAATTGCTTTTCCCTGAACATCAAACAAAAAGCGACTCAGTAATGTTTGAAGTGATGGACTACCGCGATCTGGTTCAGCGCTATCCAAATACCTTATCCGCAGAAGTTGCTCTCTTAGAGGAAGCGGTAGGACAATGCTATATGCATTGGTTGGACTTTTGGTGTGAATGTGAAATTTCCGCAATCAAAGCAAAATTACCATTGAGCACCCATGCCCCTTATCCTATAGATCTGCCCATTAAAGATAGTGCTTACTATGGTGTAATCATTGACCAAATAGAAAATAGCCCACTCTTAGTACAAACGCCAAGTCGCCCTCAAGGAATACCAATCAACGATGCTATTGCTTTAAGCAACCTTGAGGTTTTTATTAAAGGTGAGAAGTGGTATGAGATGCTGCCTTTACTCCACTTATCACAAACAGGTAAGCACTTTATTCTACTCAAACACCCAACAGATGAAGCCTTTCCAACCCTAGTCTCTTCAGCCCTAATTCAGGACTGGTCAAAAAATGAGACTTGGCTAAGCTACGCCCCCATGTTTAGCAACGACAAATGGAAGTACGGTTTATCCAGACGTGGTTATAAGGGACTGGCAGAGCTACATATTTTTACTCAACCGGCCCTATCAAAGTGTGACTCTATTCCAGAGTTCGATAATAAGTTCCAATTACAATTAGCCGAAATGCAAGCTGTATGTGAAATTCTACGCCTAACCGTGAGTGGAAATATTCAACAAAAAGTCTACTTCCTTTATCTTGCTCAAAAAGAGATGCTTAACTTGTTACATCAAGCGAGCTATAAAATTGGTTTCACCATTATAGATCAACCTTTGATACTCAATTTTTACAAGGCTATCGAACCACAAGCATACTTGCCGCTAGGGTCTTGTGACTTGAACGAAACGAACTTACTGACTTACCGCGGGTTATGGAATATTGAACTGATGTTGAAGGCATTCAATCATGTCAACTTTCGAGACTATAGACGGTGCCTCCGTGAAAATAAACATACAGCGTGGCAAATAATATGAAGACGTTTGATCTTGGGCTAGAGGCGATATTCTTTGCTAAAGCCATCACTCTGCTTGCAACGGTCGCTGTTGTTGTAATGTGGCTGTTCTACTATTGTTATCGCCTTAAACAAAAGAACGAAGCGATAGTGGGGACACACCATGTACCTTACATCGCATATTCCATCTGTATTATTACGTGGATCAGCAGTAATGCCTACTTCCACACCGGCTTTTTGCCAGGACTTGGTACCACAGCAGCCATATTCGCAGCAAAGTTGGCCAACCTCAGCTCTTTCCTTGCTTTTGCCTTTGCGTATTACTTCTCGTGTCAGCTCGCAGCCGAAAACCGCAGTGGTAAAATCCATAGGTGGCAACAAACCATTCTCGCGAGCATGACGGGCTACTCTTTCTATATCAATTTGACCCCAGGGTTAACGGTAGAAGATGTCACCATTACTGCTCCAAGCCAATTCGTGATCGAGTTTGGTCCGCATACACCCTATTTTTTCATGGGGGTTATCAGCTTGATTGCCCTTACACTGACTAATCTAGTGACCATGCGTACCAATAGCAGCAAGCTAACATTAGCCAAAGCCAACTACATGATTACAGGCATCTTGGTATTCATGCTATCTACAGCAACGATTCACATTGGCGTTGCCTATTTCCTACGTGATTTCTCGCTCACTTGGCTCCCCCCAGCGTTGTCGCTCAGTGAGATGTTGTTTGTAGGCTATGCTCTGCTGACCTCTCGCTTCTACAGTTTTAAATACCTTACATACATAAGCCTTAATGTGCTGCTGGTGTGTGCAATTTTAGTGGTACCTTTTTGTACGGTATTTATTCCCCTAACCGACGGTAACCAATGGCTATTAGCGATACCCATCTGCGCGATTATCGGCATTACATGGAGTCCAATCTACAAACGTGTAAGTCCTTACTCCTCATTGCTTGTCTATAGAAACAAAAAGACACCGGTACAACAGATACTCGCATTAGAAGAAGGCTTTAAGTTGTCGATTGACGATGCCATGCGTCGTTTAGGTCGCCAACTGCAAATCCCAGAAGATAAGCTTCGACTAGTTAACAGTAATTACAACGAAACCTTCTACGAAGATTACCTATCTAGCAAAGAGTCCGTTCTAGTGTTCGATGAGCTTTCTGAAGAGCTAGATGATACTGCGCTCGCTAAACGGTCGCTAAAAGCACTTTATGACAAGATGAGTTCAAACAACACCGCGTTGGTAATGCCACTATTCGGACACAAAAAATCAGTCACACACTTGCTAGTATCATCGCACAAAAGCAACAATCGTATGTTCTCTAATGAAGAAATCTCTGCACTGCAAACCTTGTTAACGCGTGTACAAAGCACCATCGAAGCCGATAGACGAATTCGCCAAAGTCGTGCTCTTGCTAACTCGATCGCTCATGAGATGCGTAACCCACTAGCCCAAGTTCAACTGCATTTTGAGGTGTTAAAGCAGCACATAGATAATCAAGCACCAACTCAACAAATCTTGACTGACATTGAGAATGGCCAAGCAGCGATTCAACGCGGGCGACAACTGATTGATATCATCTTACGAGAAGTCAGTGACAGCTCGCCTGAGCATGGACCAATCACCATGACATCTATCCACAAGGCCGTGGACCAAGCCGTCAGCCACTATGGCTTTGAGAACGAGAAGATCATTGAGCGAATTCGTTTACCACAACACGCTGATTTTGTGGCAAAACTAAATGAAACTCTATTCAACTTCGTCATTTTCAATCTGATACGCAATGCAATCTATTACTTTGATTCTTACCCAGACAGCCAAATTGAGATCAGCACCAAAACAGGATCTTACGAGAACGCTCTCACATTTCGTGATACCGGCCCCGGCATTGACGAAGCCATTGTTCATAAGGTCTTTGATGACTTTTTCTCTTTCCAAAAAAGCGGTGGTAGCGGCTTAGGACTGGGTTATTGCCAACGAGTGATGCGCTCATTTGGTGGCAGAGTAGAATGCCATTCCAAACTTGGTGAATTTACTGAGTTTCACCTGTACTTCCCTATTGTACCCAATGCTCCAAAAGCGGAGACGCTGCGTACGCCTTATTTCAACGGTTGGAAACACAACCAATCGACGGAAGATAAAGCCGAAGCTGATGTAAAACCAGAGAGCCAAACTCCAAGCCGTGATATAGAACCTGAACCGGCAAGTACGCTAACAGAAAGTAAGCAAACAGAACGCACGCAAGCAGAAAATCAACCAGCATCAAGCCATCTTGCACCGACGGTACTTATTGTTGATGACAAAGAAGTGCAACGCACGCTTGTTCAGATGTACCTGAGCCGACTTGGCGTAAATAGCTTGCAAGCTAAAAACGGGGAAAATGCTGTCGAGCTGTTCAGATCACACAAAGTTGATTTGATCTTAATGGACGTACAAATGCCGATAATGAATGGCTTTGACGCAAGCCAGATCATCAAGGCGCGCTCACCTCAAACACCAATTATTGCTTTGTCTGGTGAATCAGGACAACGAGAGCTAGACATGATCAGAAAACTGATGGACGGTCGCCTAGAGAAGCCAACCTCTTTGAACGCACTGCAACACCTACTGGACAACTGGCTAGAGAAAGGCTGGGCGCCAAACGCTTCTAAAGAAACAGAAAATGAATAGCTGACTACGGTTAAGTGAATCAATGAAAAAAACGATTAGAACTCACTGATGGTTGGCCTCAATCATCGCTGTTTCGATCAAATCCAGTAACCACTTGTATTTGGCAGAATGTTGGTTTTTCTTATGAAGATAGGCAAATACCTCCATTTTCTCTGCATCTTCTTCTAATCCTTCAATCACAATCGAGCGCAATACTCCCTTGTGCTGTTCGATCACCGGAGGCATGCAGGGTGCGATCATGTTGGAATGCTTAATCGTTTCTATTAACCCAACAACTGACGTCGTTCGAAGCGCCATATTAATCGATTTACCTTGGCTTAAAACTTCTTCTTCCAATCGCGAGTGTTTGTTTTGATCGAAGTAAGCAAGGTCAACATGCGCAAATGGAAAGGACAACAAATCATCAATCTGTGCTACATCCTCTTTAAAAGGATGGTCGACTCTTACTGCCAATACAAATTTCAGGGTCACGAGAGGCACAGCAATGATCTCGGCGGGCAGGTTTTCAGCTTCAAAGTGAATAACAAAATCAATCTCGTCACTCTTAAGTCTTTCCAGTGAATCTTGGGAGCTAGTATGACTAATCAACCTCGAAAGTGGACTTTCATCTGAGAGTTGATGAAACAGAGAGGGTGTTAACCAAGGCAAAAGGTGCGGGTTCGCCTCTATCTTAAAATCTTCGCTTAGTTCGGCAGGAGTAAACTGTTTACCCTCTTCTATCGCCGTGACCAACCCGTCCAATAGTGGAAATACACGTCGATACAGTTCATCAGAATAAGGCGTCGGGAGAAACTGCTTATTGGACAAAACAAATAGCTCTTCACCTAATGATTCCTTAAGCTTTTTGACGCTTTGGCTTACCGCTGGTGTCGAGACAAACAGCTTTTCAGCTGCTTTGCGCAAGCTTTTTTCCTGATACACCACCACAAACACTTTCAATAAGTTCAAATCGACGTTATTCAGTTTCATACCCAAACCATAAACTAATACTTAACGAATGGTTAAGTTTATATGAATTAACTTAACGATGTCCACTTTGTATAGTTACCTCACCTTCACGCAGTACACGGATGTAGTGAGATAAATTTATGAGGCATCTATGTTATTACAACGTTCAATCCTTTCTCTAACTCCTTTGTTTCTGGCAAGTGTCGCGTTCGCGGAAGAAGCCGAAATTCAAGATATGTCAGATCCGTTAGCCGTCTATACACAAGGTGGCTTCGGTTACACAGACAAAGGCTTAAACCTGAAAATCGGGCAAACCTATGACACTGGTAGCGATACGACCATGGGTATGAATGTCTTCGAAGTCAAAGGCATCGCTGGTGAAGCCATTGGTTGGAATAACCGAGGCGCAGATGACACTATCGATTCGTTTCAGAAACTTCGGCGTAGACTTAACCAATGGTCGAGGCACACAAGTCGATATGTCTTGGGATTTCGATAGTAATCAAGGTAGTGCGTCATACAGCTTTATACAGGCTCTTCCACAAATGGGCATGTTTAACTTCTATCCGCTTGCGGGTGTTGGTGTTGCTGCAGGTGAGGAGTTGGTTGAAGGCTCTGGAGGCAACCTCGACGCGGATCAACTTCGTGATCGCTACAACATGCACGGCACTTTCTACGTGGCGGGTATGTACGCAAAAATGCAACTTACCGACAAGATTTGGTTGAACTATAACCCTATGTATTTAGGCACGATGTCTGGTTCATCAACGTTCAAAGATTATGGATTCGAGGGCAGTGATTCTGTACTCGCACATGAGTTTGCTGCGAGCTACCAGATTAACCCAAGGGCGAACGTTCGTTATTTTGCAAATTGGACAGAAAACACCAGTATCGAAGACGGTGATCACCGCATCGAATTTAACTATCAGTTTTAAGCAGTCACTTTCTGCTTGGATGAGCTCTTTCAGTTTGAACCAATGATTTCTGTTCGACGAGCCATTCCCGTTTTGACGAATAATTTTGAGTTTTGAGGACACATTATGAATATGATATCTAAAGCCTTTGTTGGTAGTTTCACTTGCCCATTACGCTCAGCTGCCATGCTAGTTTCTGTAACAGCCTTGTTTTCAGCCACAGCGATAGCAGGCAGCGGTGATGCGACAGAAACGATCCAAACGCGTGCAGGTGACTTTACTTTCGAAACCGACTTTCTTCATGGCATTCCAACACAAGAAAGCTCTGCAAAACTGTTTGAACTGATGGACTATCAACGCGCGTCACAAGCTTACATTTGGTCCGTGCCTTTGGTGTCAAACTACGCATGGAAACAAGCCTATGCCGACATGGGGGCAGAGGATGGTCAAATTACTTATGTTGAGTCTCATGAATCTAAGCTAGGAGGTTTAACTTACAATACCTCTACGCCTTACGCGATTACTTGGTTTAACGTAGAGAAAGAGCCCGTTGTTATAGAAATTCCCACAAATGAACTGCGTGGCGCGGTACACACCATGTGGCAAATCGGTATTTCTCAGATGACTGAGCCGGGCGTCTACGTGGTAAAAGCGAAAGGTTCTGAAACGCCGAGTAACCTGCCAAAAGGCGCAAAAGTATTTGAGTCTGATACCAATAATGTTTTCTTGGGTGTTCGCTTAATGGCTAAGTCAGATCAGCAACGTATGAAAGACTTAGAAGCATTAAAAATTACTGACCTTAACGGCAAGCCGCTCAGTAGCAAAGGCGTGAACTTCCCTGAACGTGGTGACGATGCTAAGCACCCACGTGGTATGGCATTTTGGGAGACCTTGAATGAAGCGATCCAAGCCGAACCTGTAGCAGAGCGCGACCGCATGATGCACGACATGTTACGCCCACTAGGTATTGAAAAAGGCAAAGCATTTACTCCATCAGCTCAGCAGCGTGACATCTTAGAACAAGCTGTAATCATGGGTGAAGCTATGGTTAAAAACATCGATTTCAACAAGACTGAACGTCTACCACACGCGGCTTATGGCAAAGAAGGGAATTCGTGGGAAATCGCAACGGCTTCAACACCAAACCAAGACCGTCACTATGGTATGGACCTCGATGGACGTGCAGCTTGGTTTTATGAAGCCGTCACTAACGACATTGCAATGCATGGATTTGAGAACGGCGGTTGGGGACAGATCTACCTAGACAACTACCGTGACGACAATGGCAAAGGGCTAAATGGCAGTAACCACTATACTTTGACGCTAGATGGAGATGTAAATTTCGCCGATTTATTCTGGACCATCACTGTTTATAACGTTGAGAACCGCGCCATTATCGACAACGACATTGAGCGTGCCGATGTGGGCTCAAACATCGAAGGAACGGTCAAAGACGCACAAGGCAATTACACTTTCCACTTCTCGCCAACTAAGCCAACAGGTGTGAACGAAGCTAACTGGGTGCAAACCCGAGAAGACGAAAACTGGTTTGTTTACTTCCGTGCATACTCACCAAGTAAAGCGTTTGTAGCGCAGCAGCCAGAAACCTTGTTGCCTAACTTCAAGCGTGTGGACTAACCGTTAAGTCTATGTACTAACGATAAAGTTCACTGCGGCCTACGATAAAAGAGGAGCCTCAGCGCTCCTCTTTTTAATCCTGCTACCTTTCTAGCCTTCAAAGGCGCTGCGAAATAAACTCAACTAGTTGTTTTTCTGATTCTTGAAACAATTCCATGATTTAAAAGAGTAAAAGGGTTATACATAATAATGTGTTATCTAAATTACTGAAATTATCATGACGCTCAAAGAGATCCTTAACATTCCCAATGTCCGCTACTTCTTAATGTTTAGAAGCAGCTACTTTGCGCGTTTTTACTACCCTATATTCACCCTACTTTATTTAGATTACGGGTTAACCCTGTCTCAATTCGCGATGCTCAATGTAGTTTGGGCGGCCACCATTGTGCTTGCTGAAGTACCGTCGGGTGCATTCGCCGATACCTTAGGCCGCAAGAAACTGGTGGTGCTGTCTTCGATTGTGATGTTTGTTGAGATCGCCATGATAGCGCTAGTACCAACCGGAAACCCCGACTTGGTATTCATAGTCTTTCTAATTAACCGGATTCTCAGTGGCTTAGCGATGGCACTGGCCAGCGGTGCTGACGAGGCATTGGCTTACGACACCTTAAAAGAACAAGGCAATGAAGAGTTGTGGCCGCGAGTGCTGCAAATTCAGCTTCGTGTCGCCTCAACCGTCGGTATCTTTGTCACACTAATTGGCGCGGCGATGTACGACGTGAACTTTATGGCGAACATCTTTCATTTCCTTGGACTATCTGAACCAGAAAGCACTAAAGATCTGATGCGTATTCCTGTGTTCGCCACCCTATTTGTAGCGATGATCGCCATCTATGCCGCGATTAATATGCGCGAAGAGAAAAAGGTAATGCCAAGCGAGCAAACCAAATTGGCAACCACCATCGCCAGCCTTAAATTAACAGCTGACACAGGTAAGTGGGTACTTGCTACGCCTTACGTGCTGTTCATGTTGTTGTATTACAGCCTGTTCGAACACACCTCAAGAATGTTCCTAACCATGAACAGCCAATATTATCTCGCCATCGATATTCCTATTATCTACTTCGGTTTTATTGGCGCGGGGATCAGTTTGCTTAAAATCATATTGGCGGGGCAAAGCCGTAGGCTAGCAGAAAGCATGGAGCCTAAAACCTTCATTGTGGTTATGGGTTTAGCAAGCATGGCGACTTATTATTGGATCAGTTTAGGTTGGACGATTTACGGGGTTATTCCAGCACTAGTGCTGATTTTTATTATCATGACGATGAACATTTTCATTAGCTACCACCTGAATAAAAAAACCGAATCACACAACCGAGCCACTGTCCTCAGCTTTAAAGGCCTGATGTTTAATCTCGGATATGGGCTGATCGGCATTTTGTACGCTTACTACTATAAACTGGTGTCTCAGGGCTACACCGAACAAGAAATAGAACAGAACCTCGCTTTCTTAGCTTCACTGTCTTCGTTTTTCTATTACTTCACCTTATTGTTCGTTTTGATTAGCGCGTTGTTCTATTTCAAAAACAAAAAACAGCCGATCTTTTGAAGAACGTACTGATACTGAATGGAGAGTAAAATGAGCCTCTGGCTATAAATAGACCATGTCGCTTCTTATCATGTGATTTTTTGTTAAGATAATCATCAAATTACATAACACATGGAAGCGTCATGTCTTTTAGTTGGATAGCTTTTACTCTTCTCGCAGCCTTCAGCCAATCTTGGCGCAATGCCTTTCAAAGCAAGTTAAGTGGCACCATGAGTGTTGCTGGTGTGACGCTGGCGCGTTTTATCTGGGCTGGCCCAATCGCCTTAATTTATCTGTGCGCCCTCTATCAATGGAAGCCAGTATCCACACCTGATTTTTCGGGTGAGTTTGTTTTCTACATTATTGCAGCAGCCATTATGCAGATCCTCGCGACGGGCTTAATGGTGATGTTATTTAAGCTCGAAAACTATGCGATAGGAGCAGGCTTAGCCAAGTGTGAAGCCCCCGTATCTGCTGTGTTATCCGTATTGTTTTTTGGTACTGCTTTGACACTAACAGGTTGGGTCGGCGTGCTTATTGGCACGTTAGGCGTACTAATCATGAGTAGTTCTTCTGGTTGGCGAAGCTTGTCTCCGAAAGTATTTTTGTTAGGTATGGCGTGTAGTACCGCTTTTGCTTTAACGTCTCTTTGGGTACGTGAAGCAAGCTTGAGCATAGGGCTTCCCTTCCCCCATAGCGCTGCTTGGGTGCTGTTTCTGGTCATTACTCTTCAGACATGCATTATCTGTACGTATCTCTTTTTCAGAGAGCGAGACACGCTGCGCCAGATATTCAAGAAATCTAAACTGGTGGTGATGACAAGCCTAGCGAGTGTTATCGGTTCTCTGGGTTGGTTTAGCGCGATGTCGCTTCAAGCCGTGCCGTACGTAAAGACACTCGGGCAAGTCGAAGTGATCTTCATGGTGTTGATATCCTATTTCTGGTTGGGACAAAGCATCGCGCGCAAAGACATTCTTGCGCTCATCTTGCTTTCTATCGCAGCAGTATTGGTTATGTGGCAGTGACGAGCTCATTAATATGGCTAGGACAAATTGAAGTCATATTGCGACCGTTTGTTTTCGCTTGATACAACGCTTTGTCGGCTCGACTAATAAACCCATCCCAATTCTCATTTGGGTGAAGCTGAGCGACACCGAAACTCGACGTCAGAAACATCTCATTCCCTTGCACGGCTGAGATCTCTGAAATAGACAATCGCAGCTTACAAGCAATAGCCTGTGCTTGTAGGAAATTAACATTGGGCAATAAAATCATTATCTCGTCTCCGCCAAAACGGAACGCGCTGGCTGTTGGCGATGTTTTGATTGCACTTTGAACCATTTCAGCAAAAGACTTGATGACGAGATCACCCACAATATGTCCGTGTTGGTCATTGATCGACTTAAAATTGTCAATATCCATCATAATGGCACTAACAGGCGTAGTCCCCGCCTGTTTCATGATGACTGGAACCATTTCATCTAATGCTCTGCGGTTTCCAAGTGCCGTTAAAGGATCGCTGTAGGAGAGCTCGTGAATAGACCTAAGCAACCTTGCATTAATCAACCAAAGCATTGTGAAGCTCATCGACACGATAAGAACAATACTCATTAAAAAGGCAAGTTGATGAATGAGTGCGGCTGCCATGAAATCCTGAAGCTCAGCTGAAAATAGCGTCACCAATACTCGGAAAACCATAAACCCGCCATATATCAAAAATGATAAGGCCATCATCCGAGTAGCTAAGTTCAAGTCATCACGTTGACCCTTTAACACCACAAACGCAGTGCAAAGAGTGACAAAGGCTAAATAGAAACTAACGAGAATAATTCGAGCCTTGATGGAAGGTTCATAGTACGTGAAGTGAATAAAACCTAGCAGAAGAGCCAACATCATCAAACTGCTGAGGTAGGTACATTTTAAAGAGTATTCTCGGAACAGGCATAAGCTATACAAAGCGAGATGAAAGCCTAGCGCAATGACCATATTGGCACCAATAACAGTGACCCAATCCGGTAACTCCCCCCTTAGGCTCAACATCAACGGCCCAGTTCCAATAACAAATATTGAAAGGGAAAAGCTAGAGAGCCCTTTAATTGGCTGTTGCGTAAATTGGAACAGCAATAAGCCAATGCAGTAAGTGAAAGAGAACAAAATAATAATAAAATTAAGCGTTCTCATATCCAGCGAAAAACCATCCATGATTTTCTATCTTCCATACACAACCAAATTTCAACATGGTCAATAATCATGCAAACCACAAAAACATTCACCATATGAATCTTTTCATTTTATAAAATAAGGGATAGATCACATATGCGGAGATTTTTATCGCATGAGTCCATGATATGGATAGGCATGTAACACTCGCCCCCATAGAGCTTTATCGCATCACTGAATCTACAGGCTTCTGCACTCGTTACTTGGTTGAATGACGACTGTCTGGCATTATGCGCCCAAGAAACCTGTGGTTATTGCACAGCAAAGAATGAACGAAGGTAGTCAGTGGTAGAAAACAGCCAACAATTAAGTGACCGTTACGACGAACATGGTTACTTTGTTATCAGAAATTATTTCGATGAAGCTCAAATTGCATCGCTTAGAAAAGTCGTGCTGAAATTCCATGAATCATGGAAAGCAGACAACGAAGAATTCTATAAAGAAGAAGCATTTAACTCGTCTTTAATTACGGGAAGCGAATATTTGCCCGCCGACGATAGAAGTGTGCTTTTTGACTTCATCAGCTCGAAGCAAGTGATGGACGTGGTTGATGCGGTGATTCCGAACAAACCGGCATTCATGAATACACAGCTGTTCTTCAACCCGGTAAATCCGCAACAAAAAGACTTCTGGCATCGTGACTGTCAATACGACTACGACGTTGATGACCAAATGAAAGTCATCATGGAAACCCAGGTATTGCATCTGCGAGTCCCCCTTTTTGATGAGCCCGGTATGGAGCTTATCCCCGGCACGCACAAACGTTGGGATAACGAAGAAGAATACAACGTTCGCCAAGAAGAAAATGGTAAAGTGAGCAGCGATGATATCTCTGGTGGTAAGCAGATACCATTAGCCGCCGGTGACTTATTGGTATTTTCAGCGGACATGATCCACCGAGGCCGATATGGCTTGGATCGTTTGGCTTTGGATATTTTGATCTTCGATTCGGCGGCAGACTATGTCGACTACGTTGATGACGATTGTTTACCAACACCAGCCATGTTGAGCAATATTACCGACCCAAGATTATTTATGAACACGCTGCATTTGAAATCGATGTTGTGCTCCTAAGAGATTAAAACAGTTACATCAAAAGTCACATGACTTGAAAATAATAACAAATATGTTCACATTTATTTCATAGCGCTCGCAATAAGATACCTTCATATTCAATATTCGAGATAAGCAATATGAAAAAATTAATTACTAGCATGTCACTACTTACAGCACTTGTTTCGGGTGCTGTTTTAGCCGAAGTGAATGGTGAAGATTTTAACGAATTCCCTAAACAAGATGCTGCGCACTGCTTTGGTTGGGCGGCAGGCTTAGATAAAGACCAAGATTACGCTAAGTTTATTGTCGAGCTATCGAAAGATCGCACTGTGAGTGTCAAAGAAGATCCTTATATAATGGAAGAGTTCGGCACTGCAATGGGTTATTCAGAAGCGATGTTAGAATTTGCTGGGAAAGAAGCTGCGGATGCTAAATATAAACTAGTCTGCGATCCAATCAAACAAAGCTATGGCTTTTGATCGCGAGGTTTCACCGCTACGTCAAAGACTTGATACAAAGGCTCCACATGGAGCCTTTAAAGTGTACTGACTCAGTCAGGGATTCCGAATAGTAAAACTTATTTATGAACCTTCGCGATTTTCATTCCATGTATCCAGAACAAATTTTAATTGAACCATGCAAAAACTCGTTCTTTCAAGCTCGCATTCTTTCTCCAAATCCAATACAAGCCTTCCTCTAGCTCTTCAACGCTCATACGACTGGGCTGATAAACCGGATGGCTACCATCGTACTTGGACCAATCTTTAGTAAGAAGTCGCCCTTCACGCTCTAGCTGATTAAAAGACTCTGAACCGGGAAACGGAATCATATAATGCGGGATGACCTTATCAATCTTGATATCTTCAACGAACTTCTGCGTCTGTTTGAAGATAGAAGTATCGTGTTCATCAAAACCGAACAAGAAGTCTCCCCATACCTCAATGCCATGTGATCTTATCTCAGCAATGTATTCTTTCATCTTAGAGGGTTTCACAAAGCCTTTCTTTTGCGCCTTTAATGCCTCTTCAGAAGGCGTTTCTATACCTAACAATACAGCTTTGAATCCTGCTTTCACCGCAGCGCTAAGCAATTCTGTGTCACGAGCAATCAAGACTGTCGTTTCCCCGTAGAAACTCATCCTAAGAGGCTCAATAGCTTTAAACAGCGCTAAAGCATATTCTCGATCATGAGTGAGATTGTCGGAGTGTAACTCAACCCACTCAATACCCAATGTCTTGAGATCCGCTAACTCGCTGACGATATTTTCGATTGGCCTTTTCTGGAACTTATCAAAGAACCTTGGCACTAAACAGAAGTTACATTTAAATGGGCAACCTCTTGTCACAACTACTGACCATGTATAATTGTACGCTTCAGGATTGATGATATTTGTTGGGTATGGATTGAGCATACTGAGATCGACAGGCTCGGAGCTTTCATAAATAGGCTGTAGCGAACCAAACTCAGCGTCACGGAGTAACTGAACCCAGTAGTTCTCAACTTCTCCCATCGCCAAACAATCCGCATATACTGCCGCTTCTGAAGGGTTAAACTGAGTATGTAACCCCCCGAATATGACTGTTTTGCCTTTTTTCTTATATTTAGAAGCTAGCTCGTAAGCCCGATAAGCATCTGGAGTCGACATAAATATCACCACCAAATCAGCATCATTATAAAGGTCAGCTTTTGCACCTATGGTCTCATCAACCATATCTAACTTGTACCACTTTGGTGTCGCAGCAGCGGCGGCAAAGATGTTTTGTGGAGGTCCCCCCGTAGAGGCTTTGTATTTTGAGTAATCGCTGCCAGCAGACGCTTTAATTAAATAGATTTTCATAGCGTATCCTAATTATTAAATTTTGCTTTGCTACAAAGAGCTAAAAAACTCAAAGACTCTATTGTCCATATAGAAATATACCCCTCCCATCACAAACCAACTGATGATGATTAAGGTAAACAAAACTGGATGTTCTTTTAGCTCAATACGTTCAACAAAGAAGGCTTCTTTTGCGCGAAGATTTTCCCATCCCCAAAACCAGCAAAATAGCCCCCAAATCAGAAGTAGATGAAACTTAAGAGCAAACAAGGCCATGGTCAGAGCCAGCAATGTTTTCCACTTAGACATTACTTCAGGCACGTTCATCTTTCTTAACTCCTAGTTATTAAACTAGGAATCATTGTAAATAGGTGTTGGTCAACTTTTGGTTAACTAATTTCAGTTTGAACAATCAATTGCCAACAACATCGATGTTGAGCAATATTAGCGACCCAAGATTGTTTATGAACACGCTACAATTAAAATCGATGCAACACTCATAACCCATAAAGGTATCCGAACTATGACTGACACTAAGCAAAATACCCGAATTAGCCAGTTCCGTTTCGGTCAGCCAAAAGAATCTCTCAAGTTAGAACATGTCGCTTTAGGGGCATTAGACAAAGATAAAGTTCGCGTACAAATTGAAGCGACTAACATCAACCCTAGTGATTTGTTGTCGATTTATGGTGTGGGCCAATACAAACATAGCCACCAGCCGCCGAGAGTACCGGGATTTGAAGCGGTAGGAAGGGTTATAGAATCCAGCAATGCTGAGTTTGCAGTAAACCAGCGTGTGCTTGTGGCAACCAGTGGAACATGGCAGAACTATGTCGATGTATCACCAGATGACCTGTTCCAAATTCCTCAACATTTAGAAAATGGCTACGCCTGTCAGTTGTACATTAATGCGCTAACTGCATGGGTGTTGACGACAGAAGTAGCTAAGCTGACCCAAGAAGATGTATTGATCATCAACGCGGGCAGCTCAGCCATCGGTAAGATATTCTCTCAATTATCAGAATCACTCGGCTTCAAAATCATTGTCGTTACATCACAACCGAAACAATACCCGACCATTTCAAGTTGGGTGTTAGATGCAAATGATGATTTAGTTTCTCAAATTAAGGCGTTAGGCTTGCCTATGCCGACCGTTGCCTTTGATGCGATTGGTGGCTCACCCGGAACCGATCTTATTCACACCCTTAGCAACAATGGGCGTTTTATCAACTATGGCACGCTGTCACTGGATTTTTACGAGCCACGTTTTTTTGAGCACGCGAAAAGCCAAAGCATCGATTTCAGCACCTTCTTCTTACGTTATTGGGAAGAGGCTGAAGGCAAAGATGTGCGCCGTGATAAATTCACAACCATGCTAGATCACTTCATCACAAACGACATACAGCTCGACGTCGACCGCTACCTGCCATTCGATGAAGTTCAAACCGCAATTGATCTCATTGAATCGAAAACCACGCGCCTAGAGGGCAAGATCATCTTGCTTCCTTAGTACATCGTTGATCGCGATAACTTGCGCTCGTGTTAGGTAACCCTCCTAACACTGCGTTAAACGGCGGAGTTTGGAATGTATACTAGTCCATGAAGACATTAATACACTGTTATTGGCCGGTATAGACTCTGAATAAGCGTAATTACTTCAGATAAATAACGTTTGTATCTTTCGGTTTGCTCAACCCTGTTTCAAGTTTTTCCGACAACGTTTCCGCACACATAGGTTTGGCCAAGAGATAACCTTGTCCGTAGTCACAGTGCGATTGCGCTAAGAAGCTTGACTGGATCGTTGTTTCAATTCCTTCAGCAACGACCTTAATACCTAGCTGGTGAGCCATTGAAACAACTGCCGCACATAGAGCTCGGTCATTCATATCGCACTCAAGATCATTGACAAAGCTTCGGTCAATTTTCAAACCATCAATGTTGAACTCTCGTAAGAACCCTAGTGAAGAGTATCCGGTGCCAAAATCATCTAACCAGACTTTGATCCCCATACTCCTAAGGTCGTCCAACGTTTTCTTTGCGCTTACCTTATCAAACATTAGGGCCGTTTCGGTTACTTCTATATGTAACCTTGTCACTTCAACTTGATGTTTTTGTGTTTGATATTGGAATGTTCGGAGTGCCTTATCACCATAGAGCTGCTTTGGAGACAGGTTTATCGCAACATAAAATTCGGGAGGAAGGTGATGTCTAAAATCCCACTCCTGAATATCTTTGCAGGCTTGCATTACTATCCAATCACCAAGTGTATGAATAATATCCGTGGCTTCAGCGATAGGAATGAACTCAATTGGAGAAATATTGCCTTTTGTAGGATGATGCCAACGTATAAGGGCTTCAACTCCAACGACATGCCCTGTTTTCAGGTCAAACTTTGGTTGATATAAGAGCCTAAACTGAGAAAAATCATCGATAGCGGCTCTAAGTTCCTTCTCGATGACTCCTCTTGCGAGTATCTTCTGTTCGATTTCTTGGTTGAAGAAACAGTACCTACCTTTACCATTCTCTTTGGCGCTGTACATTGCCATGTCCGCACTTTTAACCAAGTCTTCAGAGGTGTCTGGATAAAAGCAACGCCAACACTCGCTCCAACCACTACCGATTCACCTACGGAACTGAGGTAAATCGGCTGTTTTAGTGAGTTCACAATATCAGAGGCAAACTTAGATACTGTATCCTGTGTCTTAATTCCTGATAAGCGAAGCAAAAACTCATCCCCCCCAACTCTTGCAATCATGCATTGAGGCTCGTCCTTTGTAGCTATTTGCCCCATTTTTTTTAGCGAGTTAGTTAATGTCTGAGCCACTTCACTTAACAGCTCATCTCCAGCTTGATGTCCAAGGTTGTCATTGACTCGTTTAAACTCGTCCAAATCGATAAAGAAAACCGCAAACACCTCTTTTGACTGTTTGCATCGATGAATACATCGTTCAAGGCATTTAATAAACTGAGAGCGATTCGGTAACTTAGTCAGCGGATCGTTATAAGCTAAAAACTCAACTTCCTCATTCCGTTGCTTGAGGCTTGAATCCATACTATCAAACGCCTGAGCAAGTTCTCCGAGTTCATCACTGCGCTGAATGTTGTTTGGTACTTGGAAAATCCCTTTACTGATGCGTTTCGAATGTTGTAGGAGTTGATTAATCGGACGAATCATCGTCTTAGCTAATAACATGGAAAAGAGTAAGCTGACCAGACACATGAACATCGTCAAGGTTATGCTCAACACCGCGCTATAGCTTCGACTTGACTCAGTAATATCCTTGATAATGGTGTTATTTTTCTCGATATCGTCTTTCACAGCCTTTAAGGAGTAGCTCATCACTATGCCACCTAACCGAGTCTTATTCATCGTGATTGGCCGCGCAACAATCAGTGCTGATGAATTGATTTCTGTGTAAGCTTCTTGCTTATTCAAGACATTTTCTTGCACCCTTGGCATATCCAAGTTGGAGCCATAACCGAGTACTACATCTTCTCCTGTATGAACTATCAGACCATTAGCATCAAAAACCTTTATGAATATGACATCTTTATTTTCAAAGGCAGGCTCTAAAATGGAGTTAATATTATCGATATCATAAAAATACATCGGATCAAAAAGTGCATCTGAGAGGTACTCAACCGTTTGTTCTGCTTGACTCTGAGCTTGGGAAGTAAAGTTCTCTGCAATATTCGTTGCCGTTTCTTCTAGAATTTCATCACTATAGTATGAAGATATCAGCCACTGAGACAAGGAAAGGCAGCCCATAGTCAAAACGACCATAAGCATGTTTCCGAGAACCAATTTACCTTTTAACTTCATAAGCAATAACTTCTCTAGTTAACGGGAGATGTATTCATCAACCAGTCGTTTTTGCGCTTCCGCCCAAGAAATGCTTTCTACAATCTCTGGTGTGATAGCATCAAACTTTTTCGTCTTCTTATAGGCTTTCAAAGCCAGTTTACCTTCCTCACTTTCATGAGCCGCAAGCAATACTAAGAGCATGTTTTGCTTAAGTTCGGAGGAGAGATCAGGGCGTATTAGTACTAGTGAGCGGGGAATCGCTTGAGAAGTATGGATTACCTGTAACTGTTGTTTTACCTGCTCGGGAATTTCTTTCTCCCAATCGAGATTACTAAATGCAGCTGACGCAACAATATTACGATGAACCCAGCTCATCATGTTAGATTCTCCTCCAGACTTTGAATATTCATCGGAGAAAAAATAACCCACCTTGTCTTTCGGTGGATATTCTCTAGGGGAGCTTAGCTCATAGAGCTTATATCCTTGCCCAAGCAGTATCGCCGCAGGGACAAGAAATGCACTAGTAGAACCGACATCCTCAAAGACAACCGTTTTGCCTCGCAGATCACCTAGGGAGTCTACCCCGTTATCGCGTTTGGAAAAGAAGATTGAATGATATTCCGCCACACCGCTTTTCCATCGTCTTGCTAAAGGTTCAGCACCCGAATATTGCATTAATTCCTGTGCTGCAAACACCGTTTCAGAAACCAGATCTACCTGACCGCTTTTTATCCAACGAGCCATTTGACGAGAGTCGCGGGCGACAACAACTTGGCCTGTTTTGATACCATAGTTAGATAGGTTTTCAGCTAAGTAATCAGCAAAAGGCTGTGCACGTTTGAATGCTTTTTTGGGGTTAGAGCTAATAACCCCTATGATTATTGTTTCTTCACGCAAGGTGCTTTTCGTGTCTGCACTAACGGATACAGTGAAAAGCGAACAAACGATTACTGCTAGCAGTATAACGAACTGTTTACAAATGGACTGACAACTAAACATGCACGCACCAAAATGTGATATTTATCCCAATATTAAAACTATAATATTCGAAAATCATAGAATCTGCCATCTTGTATTAGCGATTAGTGGTGTAAGTACACAATCGCGAATAAATTAATCTCATTACGTTAACAACAAGTTGTTATTGCGTCTTCTTACGTGAAAATTTAGAGCAAATAGTCTTTACTCTAAGATCATAAACGTGGTCACGAACCATCTAACAACAAATTCGAAAACATCTTTGATGGCTTAAACATTCCCACCAACATCTGTATTCTCCCTCGCACTGATCTATTTCCCTCTTATCGAAGTACAAGTTATTAATAATTCGATATAAATCGCTCTATTGTTTGAGATTATTGTCTACAGTTTTATAGAGCTTGTCGCTTCGGTAATAGCCACAAGTAACGACACCTTTTGATGGTTAGTTTTGGTTATAAGGAAAGGAAATGGAAAGCCCTATTGTCACACTCACACAGGCCAGCAAAAGCTTTGTTGATGGTAAAGACACTCATAGCGTGTTGGACAATGTCGATTTCGCTTTGGCGACAGGGGCAAGCGTGGCTTTGACAGGGGCGAGTGGCAGTGGGAAAAGTACTCTGCTGAATATCATTGCGGGGTTTGAACCTCTATCCGGTGGCGAACTATCTGGTGGAGAATTGTGGCTCGATGGCGAGAACACATCAGATTGGAAAGATCCACAGTGGAGCCGATTCCGCCATCAAAAACTAGGCGTTATCTTTCAACAGTTCAACTTATTAACGCCACTCAACGTAAAACAAAACATCGCGTTTCCTCTCCATTTAAATCAACAGAAATGGAGCGACTGGTGCGATTATTTAGTTGATGCATTGGGCATCAGTGAGCTACTCGAAAGACACGTATCCGCACTCTCTGGCGGTCAGCAACAACGAGTCGCAATAGCGCGTGCGCTAGCCCATAAACCTAAGCTATTGCTTGCCGACGAACCCACAGGCAACCTCGACCACAAGGCAGGCATTGAGGTGATGAAGTTGCTGAGTGAAATCACCACACAAGGCAACACTGCCGTACTTTTGGTTACGCACAGCCCAGAATGTGCCAGCTTTATGCAGACAAAATTGGTGTTAGATAATGGTTGTTTAAGGAACGCGAAGCTAACCCAAGAGCGGCAGCGTTGTGAGTAATCCAATGAAACAAACTGGTTTCGCTCAGAACCAGCTCACCCATACCAAACTCACTCTGAACCTATTCGCGGCACACTATCGCCAATCACCATTGCAAGCCGCAGCGATTCTGATCGGCATTGTGCTAGCGGTCACCTTGTTTGTCGCGGTGCAAGCCATTAACCTCAATGCCAAGCGCAGTTATGCAGGATCGACCGAGCAACTTAGCGCTCAAGCTCTGAACCTTATCATTCCACCAGCAGGGCAAAACTATTTGCCGGAATCGCTCTACTTCAGCTTAAGACAAAGTGGATTAAGCGCTGCGCTACCTGTAATTGAAGGGCGAGTAAGAGACGAACAAGGCCGACGCTGGTCAGTTCAAGGAAGTGAGTTGATCGCCGCCCTCACTTCAAGAGCTCGCCACGCTCGCGTCGACGAAAAAAGCAATACTCAAGCCAAAGAACCAAACATTTCCCTGTTCGACAATGCCTTACCTTTGCCGCAACTCTTAGCGGGTGAACCCATTGTGATGATGAGCCAATCACAACACCAGAGCTTGGGAGAAGTAGACGCACTCACTTTGGATGAAGTGCTCACTCAAGTGGTAGTGCTACCAGATGAATGGCAGCTAGGTAGCCGAATGTTGATGGATATTGGGTTCGCTCAGCAACTGCTTAACAAGCAAGGGCAACTGAGCTACATCGCTATTTTTGACACTAAGAGCGACACGAACAGCAATGCTCAGGATAAATGGCAAAGCCTTATTGGCGAGCAAGGGCAATGGATATCCAACAACCAAAGCACGGATCTCGGTTCAATTACCGATAGCTTTCACCTCAATCTCACCGCCATGAGTTTGTTGGCGTTTTTGGTTGGCCTGTTCATCGCTTACAACGGCGTGAAGTACAGCTTGCTGAAACGTAATCGGCTGTTGGTGCAAATTCAACAAGCAGGGATTGCGCCAAGCATCGTGTTTTCTGCTCTGCTAATCGAGCTCACGGTTTTAGTCACACTAGGCGCATCACTTGGTTTCATTCTCGGCATTCAACTCAGCCATTGGCTGCATCCCACCGTCGCGATAACGCTTGAGCAACTTTATGGTGCAACACTGCTTCCCGGCACATGGCAGTGGCAATGGCTGGTACAAGCTTTATTACTTACGTTAGCGGCTACGTTAGTTGCATGTTGGCAACACTTTAAGCAGCGTATTCGACAACCACTCTCTTCCCACGGCGGCTTTTACCAAGCGCCAGAGGCTTCAAACGAAAACCAGTTGTTTACTATCGGTTTGGTGCTGACAGTTATCGCGTTAGCAGGGTTATGGCTTAGCGAACATCATCGCTTCACCATGGCGTGGCTTGGAGTGTTAGTGGTATCGATTCCTTTATATCTACCCAAAACACTCAGCGTGTTAGCAAATTGGAGCGTACAGCGCACTAAGTCAGGGTTAATACAATATCTTTTTGCTGAACTGAGAGAGCTAATATCTCCCCTATCCCTTGCCATGATGGCGCTGCTTCTAGCGGTTACCGCTAACATGGGAATGAATACCTTAGTCGGCAGCTTTGAATCCACTTTAAAGCAATGGCTTGAACAGCGCTTACATGCCGATATTTACGTTAGCCCTGCCCAAGGTGAAATCGCCAATGTGGAACGTGCGTTAGAGCAGTTTGAAAATGTTGAAACCGTTTATAAGCAATACTATGTCAACGATAACTTACAGGGCTTGCCGACTTTGCTCGGTACCAAAGACAGAGACACACTTGAGCAAACCATGGTATTCCAATCCCACCTTGATGATTTCTGGACGCGCTTTTACCAAGGTGAATTCGTGGCGATCAGCGAACCTACGGCAGTGAAGCTCGGCTTGTCCCTTGGAAGCCAACTCAAGCTCGACGCGATCCAAGACAAAACACTCATCGTCGGGGCGATTTTCCACGATTACGGCTCACCGAATGGCGAAGTGTTACTTGCACCTAATTTTTGGTTCGAAAACGGATTTACTGGCTTACCCACCAGCTTGGGAATCAAAGTCTCTGGCGACCCACAAGTGGTGTACGAACAGCTACGCCAGCAACTCAATTTGCACCCTAGCCAGCTTTACGATCAAGCACAGATCAAATCGATCGCTTTAGATATCTTCTCACAAACCTTTGCTATCACTCGGGCGCTTAATGGCGTCACTTTAATGGTGGCGGTGATTGGCTTGTTCTGCGCCTGTTTCATGTTGCTCGATGCACGCAAAGCCGCTATTGCAAGGTTGTACGCGCTCGGTGTTAGTCAGCGAAAATTGATGGCGATGGTGGTCGGGCAAATCGTAGTTCTGGTCGCCTTCACTCTGGTTATCGCTTTACCACTCGGCGCTATGGTCGGTTATGTATTGACGGACATCGTCACCCTGCGCGCCTTTGGTTGGAGCTTAAATTACGTATGGAATTGGAGTGACGCACTCAGCATCGCAGCCATCACCATTCTTGTGGCTGTGTTTGCGACCTTGATTCCACTGTGGCGTTTGGTCAGTAAACCCGTGGTATCCAGTTTGCAAAGTGAGGTGTTGTGATGAATCGATCAATAAGCGTTTTCGTTCTCACACTTGGCATCTTGCTCCTTTTAGGGTGTGAGGAGTCCACTCAACCATCAGCTCAAAATATGGGTTCGATACTTGGCGCAGAAACACAAACCGACGATGAAACACAAAAAGAGACTGAGCAATTCACGCCGGTATTAAAAGGCGTGGAGATCACCTTCCCTGCCGACCATCAAGCACACCCTAATTTTCGTCATGAATGGTGGTACTTAACCGCAAACTTAATTGATGAAGACGGCAATGCGTTAGGCGTGCAGTGGACACAATTCCGCTTCGCGGCTGCACCGCTGGAAAGTGGCAATAGCACTAAGGAAACTACGTGGAAAAGTCAGCAAATTTACATGGCGCACAGTGCTGTCACCACTAAAGACAAACACTATGCCGATGAAAAATGGTCACGTGACCAAGCAGAACTGGCAGGCGTCGATGCTTCCCCATTACGTGTCTACCTTGATGATTGGCAATGGAACGCTTCAAGCGATGACCTATTCCCCGCAACCTTGAACGCTAATTCAGATCAGTTTGGCTACTCGCTTAAGTTAACCAGCAACGCGCCTTATCAAAAGCAAGGCGAACAAGGCTACAGCACTAAAAGTAGCGATGGCAAAGTGGCTTCCTACTACTACAGCCAACCATTCATTAATGTATCGGGCGAGGTAGCTATTGATGGAGTAACCCATCTGGTTTCTGGCAAAGGTTGGATAGACAGAGAATGGAGCTCTCAGTTTTTACTCGACTCGCAACAAGGTTGGGATTGGTTTGCGCTAAGGCTGAGTGATGAAACCAGCTTGGTGGTATTTCAACTTCGAAACTCAACAACAGGCAAAGCCAGTTATTCCCATGCAAGGCTGATGAAACAAAATGGCTCTAGCATCGCGATTAAGCAGCAGGACATCCGCTTAACCGCTATCAAGCAAACAGAAATCGACGGACGCGATTATCCAACAGAATGGCAAGTTTCGATTCCAACTCAACAAATCGAACTGACCGTCTCGGCACTCAATCCAGAAGCAAAAATGCCACTGTCTGTACCCTATTGGGAAGGGCCAATCGTTATTGAAGGAACACACTCTGGTACGGGCTATATGGAGTTGACTGGGTACTAAGCCAAAGGCATGAACACCATTACGATCCAAAGCTTTTGCTATACCGAAAATTTTACTACCGTGGATATAACTTTGTAGATCTCAACTTAATTCATTGTTTTGTCGAGGGAAAACGTGAAACCCATCGCAATGCAACCCCTATTTCAAATACAACGATGTTTAAAGAGTAATACCCTAAGAACCTTCGCTAAGGCAAAGTCATATATTTCGAGAATATTGTTATTGTGCTAATGGACACTTACTTTTCTTACAAGACAAATAACGATAAAAAGGAGTTCGCAACAAATGAAAGCATCACTTAAATTTATCACTCTTTTGATCTTAGTTATTTCAATTCTAGGATGTGAAGATAAAAACGACGTCTATGCTAACCCACCTAGCCACCTATTAGAGCAACTAGATGCATACTTCCCACTATCTATTAAGTATGTAAGAAAAAATGAACAAATAGCACTAACCCAAGGTATCCCTTTACTACCTCAATACGTTGAAATTGCACATAAGATTGGCATCAAATATCCTGAAAAAATCCGCGTACATTATGCCGATTCAATTCCTTTGCCTGAAAATGAATCGTTGCTATTTCAAATGCAACGTTTGGGGCTTGACTCTCCTTACTTTACGGGTTCAACATTTGGTTATGGCATTTGGATCGCTAACAAAGCAAAAGGTGACAAATTACTACTTTCTCATGAATTGATTCATGTAAAACAAGTCGAAGATTTGGGGCTTGAAGCATTTACTAAAAAGTATTTATTGCAACTAGCCATCTTTGGTTACGTTGAAGCACCGATAGAAATCGAAGCTTATGAAAATGCAGGTAAATACTTATAGCCTTATTCATTATTAAACTACTTATCAATCGATTCAACGGACTCCAATAGCACTTTGTAATGATTAGTTTTTTTGGTTAGAGTACTCGCATATTTTTTTGCGTATATAACGTTTACGTATATAGCTTCGTCGTATAGTTTCCACAAATTGACAAGGCATTAGGTGTTCGAGAGAATTATGAGTGACTACCAACTGACTGTGATTAGCCAAGTTTGGGTTTTATTAGCCTTCTACCCCATGGTTTCTTATCTCTACTACTTAAATTCCAGGTCGATTGCTCAATCTGCTCACGGCCTATTATCCTTAGTTGGATTTTTTTATGCTGTTGTTGCATGCGAATTTACTCAGTTTGACCCCCTGTATTATTGGTATTGGCCTATTGGTCTGTTTTTTGTCCTATCTTTGCTTTCAACAATCTACTCATTTAAAGCCTTTAAAGGGAATAAATTAGTGCATCTCATTCATGTGGTTACCATCCTCTCGAATGTACTGACCAGTTTTGTTTCGTTAATGGCGGTAGCCCATGATTGGATATAAGCGCCAAACAAATATTTAAGATTTCGAAGGTCTTGCCACGCGACTGCTTGCCAACCCACTAGTGATATGAAAAAGCCATCACGAGGATGGCTATTTACGATTATAGATTGCAGAGGCACACCTTCATAACGCTCTTCTAAACGCTATTTAGTCAAATCGGCTTTGATCTGATCAACTTGATTCGCCAAAGAAGTATCTTGGAAATATTCACTGTGTGTTTTTCCTAGGTACAACTTCTTATTTGCTACTCGTTGATCCAACTTGTCTTTAACAATAGTGCCTTGTGCCAACTTATTGTTTAACTCAAGCGCAATTGCGGAGCTGTCTGAGACTATACTTCCTTTTGTATCGTAGTAACGAACTTGGCTGATATTCGCATCAAATGGGTCACAGTAAGCCGCTCCCAAATCACCATTTTCAATAATGCTGCTGTATTGTGCTTCGCTGATAGGCGTCTCTTTGTTTAGTACGAACTGGCTCCCTCGTACACACCAATTAATTCTTGTTCCAACACCTGGGAAGTATGCCGAGATCAAGTTAACTGCATAGTATGTATCTGGGGCTGACTGGTTTAATTTTGCATATCTATCAATCACCTTACCGCCAACAACTTGGAACTCAACTTCGCCATTGTCATAAGACTCAAAGAAATAGCTATTTCTAAACATCTTGCTGAAATTGACGTTATCAACAAAGCGCCCACTGTCGGATGTGAAGCTTTTCAGTTGCTGCTTGTGTTGAATACTACCTGTTGTAATGTTCGTCACTAAACCAACCACTGTGTTTTTCGCAGCGTCACTTTGCCAAGCAGTATAGTTACTTATATCTTGTTGAGGTGTGTTTGTCGTAGCATCGGCATCTACACTGTACTTGTAACTAAGCTCGGTAATGTCTTGGCCTACTTTCTTGACCTTGGCATATGACTTGTAACGACGCGCTTCGCAATCTTGAAAATTTGCATCATAGTAGAAATAACTGATCCAATCTTTAGCTTCGATAGTGTGAGCAGAGTAATCGACAATTCCGTTTGCGCCATAAACACCATAGAAATCTTTAAGATCTTTTTGCTGCTTAGATGATAGCTCTTCATTAAATTCATCGTCCCACCCAATACTGTAAATATTAAACAGGTTTAGAGACTTGATACACTCTTTGATATCAGTACTACCTATAGCATTAGCTGTATACATGACGGGACTGCTATAAGAGTTTTTTGCAACGTCATCTTTTGGATCTGCAACACTTCCTGATGCCGGGGTTATGGACATTTGAGGAACTACGGTTTTAGTCTTTTTAGGTGGTGGCGCAGCGCTATCGCTACCACCACCGCATGCAGAAAGTGTTACAGCTAATACTGATATCGTTGGGATAATAAACTTCAAATTTTTTCCTCGGCATTTTGAGCAAGTGATTATATAAATGATCACTCAAATACGATCAAAAAACTAAATGCTTATATAACCAAATTCAAACCATTGACGAAACAGACGTGTACATCCACTATCAATACTAAATTTAATCATTTAATAACAATAAGTTAAACATAAAAATTGAAAGTAATCGATTATTGACACGTTTGACAAAAGAAACCAATTACAACAACCGGTTCTTATACTGTTCTGGCGTTTGGTTCGCGTAACGTTTGAACATGGTGATAAATGGGCTTGCTTGGTTATAACCCAATGTAAGAGCGACCTCTTTAACCGACTGGCCGTTTCTCAACAAGTCCATTGAGTATAGGTAGCGCACTCGCAGTCGCCACTCGGTAAAGCTCATTCCGAGCTCCGTCTGGCAGTGGCGAGAAAGGGTTCTTTCCGTAGTGTGGACACGTTCAGCCCAATCTTTCAGCGTCACTTCATCGGTTGGGTTCTCTTCAACAGAAGCTAATATAGGCGCTAGATACTTATTGTCGGTTGAAGGCAAGAAGTGGTGTTCAACCTCACGCTGCGCAAGTTGGTCAAGCAGTACCTGAACGAGCCTTTGATCTTGCTCTTTTTCTGCAACATTGATTCCACGATCGCGAAAATCATCGATGATAGAAGACACAATCGGCGTGATCTTTATAAGGCTGGTTTTATCTGGCAGGTGTTGCGTGAGTTCTGGGGCGATATTTAGCGAGCAGTAGTCCAAAGGCTTACGGTTATAACTACAATGCATCACCCCGGCCGGTACCCAAATCGCCAAATGTGGTGGCGCTAGAAATCGGGTGCTTTCCGCTTCCATCTCTAATATACCGCCACTGATCAATTGAACCTGTCCCCATGAGTGGCTATGAACTCGGGTTTCAGTATTCGAAAGAAACGCTTCAAAATTCATAAATACATTGGATGGTGCCTTATCAATTGATAAGGATGGATGAAGGTTTCTGGACTGTTTTTTCAAACTTGTCTTCCTATCGCGCCTGATGTCTTTCTAAAGATACTTGTAAGTATAACGACCTGTCAAACTAGCCGCATCAACTCATTTGCGACGGAATTCACATGCATTATCTCTTACCATTTTTTACAGTCTGTATCTGGGGCGCCAATGCAATCGTCAACAAGCTTGCTGCAAGCACCATAGAACCTAGCGCGATGAGTTTTTACCGCTGGTTTTTTGCGATGTTAATTCTCACGCCTTTCTGCATTCGCCCAGTGATGAAACAGTGGGCTGTCATTAAGCCAAACTTATCTAAATTAGCGTTCCTCGGCTTTTTGGGCATGGTGTTGAACCAATCTCTAGGTTACTACGCAGGCTTAACCACAACCGCTTCCAACATGGCATTGATCACGTCTCTAGTCCCGTTGATCAGTGTATTTCTAAGCGTTCCTTTGTTGCACAAGTCCATTTCTAGTTTAAGTATTGTTGGCGGTGTGTTGTCACTGTCAGGCTTAGCTCTGATGTTAGGCAAAGGCGACCCTTTGTTCTTCATGCATCAAGAATTGACTCAAGGCGATGGCTATATGCTGATTGCGGCCTTTGTTTATGCTTCTTACTGTGTGTTATTGAAACGCTGGAAAATGCCCATCAGTAGCTGGGTGGTAATTTACATTCAGGGTCTGTTTGCTGTCGCTATGCTTACGCCACTTTGGCTTACCAGCGAACAACTGTTACCACCGCAACAAGCGATCCCATTGATAGCTTACGCCGCGGTGGCCGCTTCAATTTTAGCGCCTTGGATGTGGGTGAAGGCGATTGACACGATTGGTGCTGACTCAAGCGCGATGTTTATGAATTTGATGCCAGTTATCGCGATTGTATTAGCTTCCACCTGGCTGGGCGAAAAGATTAACCAGTTCCACATCATTGGTGGTGTGATGGTGATTTCCGGTGTCATCCTTGCTCAAATCAAAAGAAAACCAAGGCTTGAGGCTCCCTTACCTCAGCAAAACTAACCCCGCTTAACCTGCGACAATGCCCCATTCCATTTTCCACTCAGTACCTGCCTCGTTAGCAGGTACTGTTGTTTATTGTCGATTTCTCGATTCATGCTCTCTAATTTTATTTTTCGTTCATGAAGCTTTTAAGTACACTTAATAATGGTGTTTGCTATTGCAATATCTCGCCAACTTCCATTTAATGCACTAAGTACGGTTTAAGTGTTCAAAGCGTTAGAATAACTCCCCAGAAAGCAGGTAACTGTTGATCTAATCGCTCTCCTATGGTCACACGGCTCATGTAACCCAGGTCACTATGAGCCATTTAGAAAATTTACAGCAACGAAATAACCGTCTAGTTACTTTGGTTTATACAAAAGTGAACACTTTAAAATCGATATAAATTTAGCTTTAACACCTTAACTTACCGATAAATACAGATTATTATTGCAAAATGTATTAAAAGAGTTTTCTAGCAATAATACGAAAGGAAATATCTACGCGAAGGTTCTATACTTTTCGAACAGAAAGTGAGCTTATAAGAAAACAATCAAAACTATCGTTTTGGGATTAATTAAGATACCATCACTTAAACTAAACCGGATAAGCAACGGTTAGTTGGCTAACTCAAAAAGGTACCGATATGAGTACCACACGGCTTAGAAACACCTAGCATTCCGCTAGGTGTTTTTTTTTGCAATCCACCCTTCCGCCAGCTTGCTCGATAGAGTACTCCTCTGTTGGAGCGTCACGTCCACCTCCTTTAAACATCAATAGTCATCAACTCGCCATCTGTTTGAAAAAATAGTCTTGTTCGTGAGATTATCCGCTTTAATTTATGTCATCTTAAGTATATTGTTATTAGCAAGTAACGAGCATGTTATTCAGAACAATAATAATGAAGGAAGATAGATGAGCAGTCACAATAGCCGACAAGATGGTAAACGAGACGTTACTCTGCGTTTTTTAGCTGAACCCGGGGATGTGAACTTTGGTGGTAAAGTTCATGGTGGTGCCGTAATGAAATGGGTCGATTTAGCGGCTTACGCTTGTTCTGCTGGATGGAGTGGTAAGTACTGTATTACCGCTTACGCTGGTGGTATTCGATTCGTTGCTCCAATCCATGTGGGTAACCTTGTTGAAGTAAGTGCGAAGGTCATTTATACAGGTTCATCTTCTATGCACATCGCTATCGATGTTCAAGCCAGCGACCCAAAAGAACTCAACAACCGCCTAACGACTCACTGTATCGTGATTATGGTCGCTGTTGATGAAAATGGTAACCCGACTAAAGTGCCAGAATGGGTACCAGAAACATCAGAAGACATCGAATTAAGAGATTCTGCTATTCGCCTAATGAACATGCGAAAACAGATCGGTGAAGAGATGGAAGCACACGTAAAGTATCTTAAATAGGCGCAGCTAGCAGATATACTCTACAAAACCTTATTACGATGCCAGGCAGTACTTGCTTGGCATTTTCAATTCCCTCTCTATACCCAAGTAAATCCGTTACACACCTAATGCTGACTATAACGCGTGATACCCAGTCAAAAGTTAAAATGATCCGATACTTGTTCACGGATTTATTTTGACTGTAATAAAGTCGTCATTTTGCTCTGTTTAAATACCGCCAATCATAATGGATGTATTTAAATTTCTTGGAGCCACTTTTGAGCACAACATTTCCCACCCTTTGCGAATCTACACTGACGAACTTGAAGGCAGTTGAGTATCAATGGGTTAGAAGTTTGTACGTCGAAGGCTACGACACGAATGAAATTAACCACTATATCCAAGCTTGTTTTGGCGGTGATCAGACGTTTGCGGATCTGTTTCGTCGCGTAGCTCTTTATCAAGACAGCATCTATGTTTTACTTCAGCATTTAGGTTGCGCACCTTCTAGCAAAGAGTTCTAGTCTCACATCACCTCTTCCTTTTCTCCTTCCCTTTTTGAAATATTTACCACTAAATCAATAACTACCGAGAATACCCACCACAAAAATTAACACGAGCCTGCCTTTATAGGCACTTTCTGTGTAATAGACCGATCCGTTGCATGCAAATTATTGAAGTATCACGCATGGAAATATTACACATATATCAATAGAGCTGTGGCCCCCTATACTGAGTGTCTGATTTGTGAGACTCGTTGATGTCTTCAATTAGAGAGATGAAACCGGAAAAATCCAGGAAAGAGGTACTTCAGTATTTAATGACTGAAAGAAACCAAAAAGACTGAGATAGAGATAGAGATAAAAGTAGCGGGCATAAAAAAACCCAAGTAAGTACCTGGGTTAGAGTTACAAAAACCACTAATCATTAATAGCGTAAGGAACCTGATTAGTAGCCAGCTATGCGTAACCTGAGGGTTATTTTTATTACTGATCGGCGGCCAAACCAAATGATGTAATAAAAATGCCAATATAGAGCGACCTAACGGTCGCTCTTTTGTCTTTCTTATAAGGACAGCTTATCCTTTTACACCACCCGACGTCAAACCGCCAACTAACCAACGCTGAGCCAGTAAGAACACGATAGTAATCGGAAGTGCGGAAAGTACCGCTGCTGCCGCAAAGTCGCCCCATAAGTAGTTCTGAGGATATAGGTACTGCTGCATACCTACCGCTAGCGTGTAAGAGTTCACGTCCGATAATAGGATGGAAGCAACTGGTACCTCACCAACAACACCAATGAAAGATAAAATGAATACAACCGCTAGGATGGGTACTGACAGTGGTAATAGAACCAATCTGAACGCTTGCCAAGGTGTTGCGCCATCTAATGCTGCAGCTTCTTCCAAAGAGTTATCAATCGTCTCAAAGTAGCCCTTAATCGTCCAAACGTGCAATGCAATACCGCCCAAGTACGAGAAGATCAGACCGCCATGCGTGTTCAAGCCTAAGAATGGGATGTATTGCCCTAATTTGTCGAACAGTGCGTAGATAGCCACTAGAGCCAATACCGCAGGGAACATTTGAAAAATCATCATCGCTTTCAGGATAGTTTCTTTACCTTTAAAGCGCATACGAGCAAATGCGTAAGCCGATGTTGTCGACAGTGTCACAATAAGAATTGACGTAATACCCGCTACTTTTATCGAGTTCCACAGCCAAGTCAGTACTGGGAATGGAGGCGGAGTAACTGAGCCATCAGCATTCGTCACTGACATACCCAGAGCCAATTTCCAGTGTTCCAAAGATGGGTTATCTGGAATCAAGCTACCGGTTGCAAAGTTACCTTCGCGGAATGAGATAGCAATAATCATCAGTAGTGGGAAAATAATTAGCGCTAAGAAGCACCACAGCGCAATATGCGTTGCCCATACTCGGTATTTAAGGCTCTTACCTTGTACCATAGCCATTGTCGTGCTCCTTAATCTTGAGTCAATTTAGTGAAACGAAGGTTTAGTAACGCTAGGGCACCAACCAATAGGAAGATAAGCGTTGCGATTGCACTTGCTAGACCAAAGTCTTGACCGCCGCCGCCTTCGAATGCAATTCGGTACGTGTAGCTTACAAGCAAGTCTGTGTAACCCGCTGGCTCAGAAGTACCAATCATGTTCGGGCCACCGTTCGTCAATAGTTGAATCATTACAAAGTTATTGAAGTTAAAGGCAAACGCTGCAATCAATAGTGGTGTTAACGGTTTTATCATCAATGGAAAAGTGATTCGCTTGAAGTTATCAAGGAAGTTAGCACCATCGATTGCTGACGCTTCGTACAAATCTTCAGGAATCGCTTTTAGTAGACCCATACATAGAATCATCATGTAAGGGAAGCCTAGCCAAGTGTTAACAATCAACACCATGGATTTCGCTAAGATCGGGTCGGAGAACCAGTTTGGGCTTAAACCAAAGATACTCTCAAGCACCATGTTAATCTCACCAAAGCTCTGGTTGAATAGGCCCTTAAAGATAAGAATCGAGATAAATGCTGGTACGGCGTAAGGCAAAATTAGTAGAACACGATACACAGCACGGCCTTTCAGCTCTTCCCACTGCACAACGTTTGCCAGAACCAAACCAATTGCAAGTGTGAAGGCTACCGTACAAATGGAGAATACAACCGTCCAAATAAAGATACTGATAAACGGTTCTTTGATGCCGTCATCTTTCCAAACACGTTCAAAGTTGGCTGTACCAATGTCTACAACAAATCCTGGAGAAATGGTGTTACCGATAAACTCACCTTTCTCGTCAACCGGTTGGTAGAAACCCACTTCCATGTTTGGTTTCAATATTTCACCAGATTCATTGTTGTATAACGTTTCCCCGTCATCTTGAAGAGTGTAAAGCGGTGCAACGGCAGCAAATTTACGTAAGCCGCTCATGCGGATGTCATCACCATTTGGCAGATGGAAATCGACACCACTGATCACAGAGCGATTTTGGATGATCGCTTTGATCTTCTCTTTTTCACCTTGTACAGAGTCAATTGCAGATAGGTCCATCTCTGTTGATGTCATGCCTTCCAGAGAAAATACATCAGTTGCTAACAGCTGGTCGCCATCTTTCACAACGATCTGGTGACCGTTATCTGTTTTGTACAAAGTGAATGGGTAGCTTTCACCGCTTTGGAATGAACGGTCTAAAAGAACGGTTTGAGTACGCTCTAGAGAGAGCTGGTTTTTTGCGCTGTAGTTAGTAAACGCAAGCCCTACGGTATATGCCAGTGGGAAAAGAATGAATAAGATCATTCCGGCAATACCGGGGTAAATATAACGGTGGGCGTAAGTTTTCTTACTACCAAAAATGTAAAGAGCCAAAGCCGTTAAAATCACAGTAAGCAGCGCAAATGCGAGCTCACCGCGAGAATACATTAAAATTGTAGCGTAGCCATTAATTAAGCCAACACTACCAAGCAACCCCCATTTGATGAAGACGCTTTTACTGCCTGGAAGGCTTGATGGTGCCGGGATCGCATCTGAACCTTGAACTGACTGCATAGAGGAACCTGCTAACGAGATATAAAAATAGAAAAGTAAGGAGAGGTTGCCCCCTCCTTAAAAGGTAGTGCTTGGTTGTTACTTAGTCATTCGAGCTTCAGCACCTTTTAGTGCTTGCTCTACTGATTGACGGCTATCAACTACGTTGCCAATAGCTTCTTCCATGCTGTACCAGAATGTTGTGAACTGAGGGATGTTAGGCATGATTTCGCCGTTCATCGCGTTATCCATTGTTGCTGCAATACGAGTGTCGCTGTCTAGTTGACGTTGGAAAGAGTTAAGAGCAACAGCGCCTAATGGCTTGTCGTCGTTCAAGCTCTTCATACCTTCATCAGTTAGTAGGTAGTTTTCCATAAACTCAACGGCTAGATCACGGTTTGGAGAAGCGGTGCTGATACCACCAGCCCATACACCAACGAATGGCTTAGACGCTTTACCGTTGAACTTAGGCAATGTTGCTACGCCGTAATCTACGCCAGCTTTCTCGATGTTTGCCCAGCCCCAAGGACCGTTAATTGTCATTGCAACGTTACCTGCTACGAATTCAGACTCAGCAACTGAGTAATCCATATCCGCAGAAATAACTTTGTCTTTTACCATCTTCTCAATGAAACCTAGAGACTTCTGAACACCGTCAGTCGCTACGCCTGCATCTTTAATGTCGTAACCTTCCGCTGTTTGCTTGAACGCGTAACCGCCGTCAGCTGCAAGTAGAGGCCATGTGAAGTAAGCGCCACCACGTAGAGGCCACATGATTGCTTTCTTGCCATCTTTTTGAAGCTTAGCGTTTAGTGCAGGGATCTCTTCCCAAGACTTAGGTGGATTAGGAACAAGTGCTTTGTTGTAGATAAGAGAAACTGACTCAACTGCAACTGGGTAAGCGATTGTTTTACCGTCGTAAGAAACAGCATCCCATGCGAAGTCTACGATACCTTCTTTAGTTTCCTTAGAAGGTTTGATATCAACAAGAAGACCTGCTTCTGCAAAACCACCAAAACGGTCGTGTGCGTAGAAAATCATGTCTGGGCCATCGCCAGCTGCTGCAACCTGAGAGAATTTCTCTTCTAGTTTGTCAGGGAAAGCGACGGTTACTTTAACACCAGTATCTTCTTCAAAGCGTTTACCTACTTCAGCCATTCCTTCATAAGCTTTGTCGCCACCAACCCAAATAGTTAGTTGACCTTCTTCGATAGCAGCGTTTGCACCAAAAGAACCCAGAGCAACGATTGTGCCTAGAGCTACAGCGCTTAGAGCGTTTTTCATGTCAATATCCTTTTTATATTTATACGTAGGGCGCATTCAATTAAGACGAGCCAGTTTTCGGAGGCTATGATCTGAGAAAATCAATGACAGCTCATCATCCTAGCCACTACGCCCTAGCTATTATGGCCTAATTTCGTGATCGTCATCCGGTAAGATTGGCGAGCGAAGTCACAAAGTAGATACTCATCGTGATCCACATCACCGTTATGCGGTGAATTTATTTGAACTGGATCGCCAGTTATAGATAACCCCCTTTATCTACTCCTCCCCTCCTACTCCCCCTAGTTAATTTTCTATTGGGAGGATGTACCATTACGCGAATTCACCGAAACTGCATTCATCCAAGAGTGGATAGTAAGAACCCTTTACCAGCGAATGTTATGCGTTGACGCATTCTTCATTTAGTTGGCTTCACTGCCCGCTGTTGTCTTTATTAAGCATCGAGCTAAATCTGTGATTGAATCACGGGGGAGATTTAGCTGGATGTGGGGGAAATAGGCACCAGTTTGGCTATGACGGGTGGGCTTGGTTAAAGAATTCAAGTCCCACCCACTTTTTTCTTACTCACTCAATACTTACCAATTCCTACAGTTACTGCTGACCCAAAAATTCCTTATAATGATAAGCAGTAAAACTTAAAATTTGATCGATCGAGGACAAGCTAGATGGCGAGTGTCACGTTAAAAAACGTTTATAAATCATATGGTGATGTACAGATTTCTAAGGACGTAACCTTAGACATCAACGAAGGTGAATTCGTAGTATTCGTTGGACCATCAGGTTGTGGTAAATCGACGCTATTACGCTGTATCGCAGGTCTAGAAGATATTACGTCTGGTGATTTGTACATTGGTGATCAACGCATGAACGATGTTGAGCCATCAAAACGTGGTGTAGGTATGGTATTCCAATCTTACGCGCTCTACCCTCACCTAAATCTCTACGACAACATGTCTTTTGGTCTTAAACTGGCAAACGCCGATAAAGCTGAAATTGACAAGCGTGTTGAACATGCTGCAGAAATCCTTCAGCTTGGTCACCTTCTTGAACGTCAACCTAAAGCATTGTCTGGTGGTCAACGTCAACGTGTTGCGATTGGTCGTACTCTGGTTTCTCAACCAAACGTATTCCTACTTGATGAGCCTCTGTCTAACCTGGATGCAGCACTGCGTGTTCAAATGCGTTCACAAATCACCAAGCTACAGCGTCAACTGGGCTGTACCATGATTTATGTAACACACGACCAAGTTGAAGCGATGACAATGGCGGATAAAATCGTTGTGCTTGATGGCGGTTTTGTTTCTCAAGTGGGTAAACCTCTTGATCTTTACCACTATCCTCAAAACCGTTTCGTTGCTGGCTTTATTGGCTCACCAAAAATGAACTTTATGTCGGTTCACATCGAACAAGCTGAAGCAGAACGCGTATTGGTACAACTTTCAAACGGTATGACTTTCTGGATCCCAGTTGATGGCACGACTGTCAACGCTGGTGACCGTATGTCTCTAGGTGTTCGTCCTGAGCACTTATTGTCTGCTGAAACAGGTGATGCGACGATTGAAGCTGATGTGTTGATGGTCGAGAAGCTCGGTAACGAAACACAAGTTTACCTAAACCTCGACAGTGCCGATGCTGACGTTATCTATCGCCAGCCAGACACGTTGACGATTGAGTCTGGTGACAAGCTAGCGATTGGTATTCCTGCACACCGTTGTCACTTGTTCCATAGCGATGGTAGAGCATGTCGTCGCTTGTACAAAGAGTACGGCACCGACTAATCGGTTCGTCTTTTTAGGATATAACTTGCCCGTATCGAATCCCTCTTACCTTGTAAGGGGGATTTCTCATTTTCTGACAACGAGTTTTACTTTCATTAAATAGATCGCGCTTTGTCTGTTGTCTGTTGTCTGTTGTCTGTTGTCTGTTGTCTGTTGTCTGTTGTCTGTTCAGTATAAAAACAAAAAAGGCCTAGCGAATGCTAGACCTTTATCTGTTGGAGCTAAAAGCCACCCTATCTAAACGATAAAGATATAGGCTTGCTCAACTTTAATACCAATCGTAGTAAATAACTTAGTGAATTGGCGTATCACTTGTTTTATTGAACTGGCCAAAATGCTGTTCTAACACTTCAGGTGTCAGTTTGCCTTCCGCTTCTAGTCGCTTAAATTCAGCAACGATCGCTTTTTGCTCTTCAAGTGATGGAAGTTTCACTTCAGGCTCATCGCCCATCTCTTGAGTCATCTGCTCTAGTTCTTTTTCAAAATCGCTCATGATACTTACCTAAATATTAAACCTAGCGAGATTTTACTCATTTACGCTCTATGATGCTAGGGCGATTAGGTGCAAAGCCCGAAACCAGATCAAGTGAACATCAGCTTAAATGCAGAACTGCGGTCTGAATGGCGACGTTCAACGTAAAAAGCTATACCAAACGTAACAATTAGCATCAGACGTAAAAAAGCCGGGGTCACGTGAAATGAATCCGGCTCCAATGTAAGTGTTGCAAGTTTATCCGCTATTAAAGCTTAAACGAGCCAACCATCTTATCTAGACGAGAAGAAAGCTGTTGAAGTTCTTGGCTCGCTTCAGCAAGCTGCTCTGCGGTTCCAGTCGTCACTTCGTTAATCGCGTTGATTTCTTCAATATTCTGGTTGATGGTATGAACTACGGTTGATTGCTCTTCCGTTGCCGTTGCCACTTGAGTGTTACGATCAGTGATATCAACGATACGGTCTGAAATACCCCCCAGTACGTCCACCGCTTCATCCGACGCCGATACGCCTTCAAGTGTAATCACTTTGCCTGCACTCATCGCCGTTACGGCATCTTTAGCATCACTTTGCAGTTGGTTGATCATCTTCTGAATCTCTTCAGTAGAATCTGCGGTACGGCTTGCTAGGTTACGAACCTCATCGGCTACAACGGCAAAGCCGCGACCTTGTTCACCCGCACGCGCAGCTTCAATAGCAGCGTTCAGAGCTAGTAGGTTGGTTTGTTCAGAGATGTCACGAATTACACCCAAAATAGAGCCAATGTCTTGAGTCGTTGAAGCTAACTGCTCTACCACTTGACCTGTACTTTCGATGTCTTGCGCTAAACGGCTGATCGCGTCTTTTGCTTTGTTTACCACAGATCGGCCTACTTCAGTATTGCCTGAAGCCTGTGTTGCCGTTTCCGCAGCCGTTGCCGCATTCGATGCAATCTCGCTGATTGTCATGCCCATCTGGTTAATGGCTGCAACTACCTGAAGAGTTTGATCTCGTTGTTCTTGGCTATTGTCGTGGGTGATGTGTGCTTTATTAGAAACACTCTCAGCGGCGACTTGAAGTGCTTGGCTTGTAGAAAACACCTCTTTCATCGACTCGTGAATCTTTTCGATGAATCCATTAAAGCCCTTTGAAAGCTGTGCAATTTCATCGTTGCCTTTCACTTCGATACGCTGAGCAAGGTCACCGTCACCTTCGCCAAGGTCACCGAATCGCTTAGCCAAAAGTTTAATCGGTTGAGTAATACTGTTTGCTAGCACTACGCCCATCAGAATAAAGATTAACGCTACAACAGCGGTCATGATCAGCATCTGTTTAGCCGTTGCATCAAGCTCAGCAAAAACTTCGCTCGTCGGAACTTCACCAACAACGAACCAATCCATTGACGGCACATACAAACTCGCGACAAACAACTCTTGTCCTTTATGTTCCGTTGTAATCAGGTTAAATCCTGACTTGCTTAACAACTGACTAGATTGAGGACCGTAAAGTTGTTGAAGTGATGAATCACTAAGCGAACGTTCGCGATGAATTTGAACATCACCTTGGCTATTCGTTAAGAAAACAAAACCGGTATCTTCGATCTTAAAACTATTGAGTAGACTTACCATGTCACCCATCGATTTCGATAAGCCAGACATCGCTAAACCAGAAGGTTGTTGGTAGTTAGCGAACATTTTCACTTCACCTGTCGCTTCTTGGAACATACTGACCATTGTCTGCTGGCCAGATTGCGTAAAGCCAAAGAACCAACCATCTTGCTGTTGATTGAGTTGACGCAAGAAGCCATCTTGGTTCCAGTAGTAGGCCGTTTGACGGTTTGCTACCGAGGCATCATTTAGCTGGTATTGGTTACGAACATTGTTCAATTGCTTTACTAGCTTGTTCTCTAAGACGGCATCACGATCGGTCGATTCGATAGCGTCAGAAATGAATTCATTCGAAGCAATTTGTTCTGCAGCTAACAATAGCTGAGAGACTTCACGGTCAATTTCACCATTAATTCGCTCTAACATTCCCGGAAGCTCAATATCGACTAATCGATGACTCAAAACATCTCTTGCTTGCTTTTGTGCCATCGCACCGACAATCACCGTTGATGCAAGAACTGCGAAGGTAATTCCAAGTACAACTTTTTGTTTAATACTCAGAGAGTTAGTTTTCAACATATTTGGACCTTTAAAAAGAATCGCTCGTTATTTATATATCCTGAACAGGATTTTTTTGGTGCACTTAAACCAGTAGTGCACTCTCTCCACCATATATCGGCTAAACCCCATCAAACTAGAGAGGTATTTCGCAAAAATTTGTAAGCATGGTGAAACAAAGCAATCATTCTTCTATAGAAAAAACTATCAGCAAGACTAATGCAGTGAAACGTAACCATTCATTTTAATTATCTGGATAATAAGGTTCCACGAAGCTCACTTAACGACAGACCTCTGAAGCTTTGATATATAAAAAACAATTGATATGGTACAAACCATGGCTCAGTGGTTTTTTCTCGTTAACCGCTTGTAAATAATTCCAATTTTGAAAAAATAAATTCCACAAACGTACTGGAACTTTTTCCTAGTAATCAGTGACCAATACTCAAAATAAAAATCAAATGGATACCCAGAGAGTCCAAAATGCACAAAACAAATTTCGAAGTCCTTCAAAACTATTTAGAGTCTCAAATCATTGGTCAAAAAGAGCTTGTTAAGCAGCTGATGATAGCCCTTTTGGCCGATGGTCATATCCTCGTTGAAGGGCCTCCCGGGCTAGCAAAAACTCGCGCAGTAAAATCATTGGCTGACTGTGTCGAGGGAGACTTCCACCGCATTCAATTCACGCCAGATTTGTTACCTGCTGATTTAACGGGTACCGATATATTTCGTCCAGAAACGGGAGAATTCACCTTCCAATCGGGCCCGATTTTCAACTCGCTTATTCTGGCGGATGAGATCAACCGTGCTCCGGCGAAAGTGCAAGCCGCAATGCTAGAAGCGATGGCTGAGAAGCAGGTGACGGCGGGACGAAAAACCTATGCCTTACCCGATTTGTTTTTGGTAATGGCAACGCAAAACCCAATTGAGCAAGAAGGCACTTACCCGCTACCAGAAGCTCAATTAGACCGTTTCTTGCTGCATTTAGAAGTGGCTTATCCAGACATGGAAAGTGAGCTGGAGATTTTGCGCCTAAACAGAGGCGAAGCTCAAGGCAATCAACCAGTTCAACCAGAGCCTATTTCTCAACAAACTATCTTCGAAGCTCGCCAAGAAGTGCTCAACATTCACATGGCAGACACCATTGAGCAGTACATCATCAGATTGGTAATGGCGACGCGCCAACCTAAGCAATACAGCGACCAGCTTGATCAATGGTTAGACATGGGTGTTAGCCCGCGTGCAACCATCGCGTTAGACCGTTGTGCCCGCGCTCACGCTTGGCTTGCAGGACGAGATTACGTCACTCCACAAGATGTTCAAGCGATGGCATTCCCTGTACTGCGTCACCGCCTGCTTCGTAGCTACCACGCACAAGCCGAAGGGGTCACTGCAAACCAAGTGATCGCACACCTTCTCTCGTTGGTTGGTAGCGCATAGGGATACGCGCATGAAGAATCAATTACCCAACCATAGTGACGGCGTCACGTTAAACCTGGACGAACTGCTGCAATACAAAGCGCAGTCTGTCCGCTGGTTGCCTCCAGCCAAGAGCCTGTGGTCGCAACTTAACGGCCAGCACGAAAGCAATCGTAAAGGTCGCGGGATGAATTTCTCTGAGGTTCGTCAATATCAGGCGGGCGACGATATCCGCAGCATTGATTGGCGCGTCACGGCGAGAACAGGCAAGGCGCACACCAAACTGTTTTCTGAAGAAAGAGAACAGCCTGTGATTTTGTTCTTAGATCTGTCGAGCAGTATGATTTTCGGCTCAACCTTGTTGCTTAAATCGGTTCAACTCGCACACTTTGCCAGCCAACTTTGCTGGTTAACCGTCGCTCAAAAAGACCGTATTGGTGCAGTGATCGATACTGGCCAAGAGATCATTGAGATTAAACCCAGTGCTAGCAACCACGCTCCGCTGCGTATTTTACAAAAAGTCATAGAAATCAATAACGCAGCGCTGACTAACCCAAACAATCACAGCAACACAACCTTAGAGCATGGGCTGAAGTCTCTTCATCAGCTTTGCCCGAAAGGCAGCGATATCATTATGCTCAGTGATTTTGTTCGTTATAGCGAAAGTAATTACTCACTTATCAATCAAATACGTCGGCATAATCGGGTTCGCTTGGTGCATTTTTACGATCCATTAGAGCAAGGTGTCACTGCTTTCAAAGGTTCAAAACAGATCACCGACGGCAATAAAACGCAATGGTTTAACTTTTCATCAAGCAAGGAAAAGGAAAAGCTCAGTCACGCATTTGATCAGAAGCAACAACAACTTATGCAAATGAGCCTTTCTTTGGCGATCCCATACAGTTCATTGTCTTGTGCGCAATCGTTAATGAGCCAAGTATCAGGAGTTCAGTCATGAATCAACCTCTCGACTTGAGCCCTATTATTACGCCAAGCGCACCGTCATGGTGGCCTTTGGCATGGGGTTGGTGGTTAATCATTATCACGGCCATTGTTCTGATCGCCTTAGTATTTTTCATTGTAAACAAAAGACAAAAGAACCAATACGCGAAGAACGAAGCACTTGCTTGCTTTCGTGATAGTCAGCCTTCAAATACCTTGTCTCCGAGTGCAGCTCAAGACATCGTTCGTCAGGCAGCACTAAGCTATTTCCCACGCGAAAAAGTGGCAGGCTTGTCTGGTGATGATTGGTTGACGTTCTTAGATGCGCAATTGGCAAAACCTTTGTTCGCCGCAAAACAATCGCAATGGCAACAAGCGCTCTACCAAGATGCAACCTTAATGAGCAACGAACAGAAAAAGGCTCAACAGCAATTGGTTAACGACTGCGAAATCTGGCTTCGTAAAGCCCTTCCTCCAAAGCGAGGTCGTTATGACTGATCTTTTAAACACGAGCTTACTAAATATTGAATTCGTTTGGTGGTGGATGTTTTTCCTCGCGCCACTGCCGGTTCTCGTTTACTTGTTCTCTCCTAAGGCGGAATCGAACAATGCCCTAAGGCTTCCATTTCTGCCCGAGGACAGCAATACCAAAACGCCGAGCAGTCGCTTACCCAAGGCGTTGTCGGTCATCATCTGGCTTTTATTGGTAACGGCCATGGCACGTCCAGTTTGGTACGGTGAACCGGTTGAGTTTCAGCCAAAACACCGAGACTTGATGTTGGTTGTCGACCTCTCCGGCTCGATGAGCCAAGAAGACATGCAGTTCAATGGCGAATACATCGATCGCTTATCTGCGGTGAAACATGTATTGAGTGACTTTATTGAGCGACGAAAAGGCGACCGAGTCGGATTGGTGCTATTTGCTGATCACGCCTATCTGCAAACGCCACTGACGTTAGATAGAGACACGCTTTCACAACAACTCAATCAGGCTGTGTTAAAGCTGATTGGTACTCAAACCGCGATTGGTGATGGTATCGGCCTTGCCACCAAAACCTTTGTCGACAGTGACGCCCCTCAGCGTGTGATGATTCTACTCAGTGACGGCAGCAATACCGCAGGCGTATTAGATCCACTAGAAGCCGCGGATATTGCTAAGAAGTACAACGCGACGATTTACACCGTGGGTGTCGGTGCGGGTGAAATGATGGTCAAAGAGTTCTTCATGACTCGTAAGGTCAATACTGCTCAAGACTTGGATGAGCGTACTCTAATGGAAATCGCCAAACGCACTGGCGGTCAGTACTTCCGTGCGCGTGACAGCAAAGAGCTGGCAACGATTTACGACACCATCAACCAGTTAGAGCCCGTGACGAACGCCACTAAGATCTGGCGACCACAACAAGAGTGGTTTGTCTGGCCACTGTCGGCGGCAATGTTTTTCGCATTTATGCTGTTAGCCATTAGGAGAAACAATGTCTAACTTTACTTTTATCTACCCATATTGGTTCTTGGCTCTTGCCGTGCTGCCCGCTATTTGGTGGCTTAGCAAGAGACAATCCAAGCAAGGGTTATTAGCGTCACACATCGCCCGTTATTTGGCTCCTGAATCGAGCAAGCCATCGAAAAACCGCGGCACTTATTTCGGTGTTTGGTGGTTGGTCGGTGTCATCGCATTGGCCGGTCCAAGCTTTGAAAAAAATGAACAACCAAGCTTTGAAAAAACACAAGCTCGAGTTGTGCTCATTGATATGTCGATGTCGATGTATGCCACTGACATTAAACCAAACCGTTTAACACAGGCGCGATACAAGGCTTTGGATCTACTATCACTCTGGAAAGAAGGCCTAACGGGAATGGTGGCATACGCCGGAGATGCTTACACCATCAGTCCGCTAACGTCTGACATCAACACCATCAAGAACCTCGTACCCAACCTATCACCAGATATCATGCCCTTCCAAGGCGGCAATGCAGCATCGGCAGTTAAGCTTGCGATTGAGATGATGACTCGTGCTCATATCTATAAAGGCGATCTGGTACTGATTGCTGATGATATTGATGGTCAAGAGAAGAAAGATATCGACTCGCTACTCTCTGGTAGTCATTGGACGTTATCAGTCTTGGCTGTAGGTACGGAAAGCGGCGCGCCGATCTCGTTACCTACAGGTTCGATGTTACAGACCGACTCAGGACAAACCGTGGTTGCGAAAACCAACGTAGACAATATGCGCGACCTGACTCGTCGCTCTGGCGGCACATTCACTGAATTGCAATTGGATAACTCAGACGTTGAACACATCGCAAGTTACCTCGACCGAGTTGCGACAACATCAGAAGTGACTAAAACCAATAACTCACTCAACACCAGAGTGAACAACGGTTTCTGGTTATTGCCGTTTCTGTTACTTCCTGCACTTGGGCTATTTCGAAAAGGGGTCATTTGGTGTGGCCTAGCTGTACTTGTCTCGTTCAGCCAACCGAATACTGCGTTTGCAAATCCTTGGAAAACCGATGACCAAGTGGGTTATCAGTTGTATCAAGATGAGGACTTTCAACAAGCCGCAGAACAATTCGAACAGCAAGAATGGAAAGGCATTGCGCAATACAAAGCCGGTGATTTCGAAGCGGCCGAACAGACGCTACAAGGTCTTTCTGGCGAAGATGCTCGTTACAACCTCGCCAATGCACAAGCAAAGCAAGGTAAATACGACCAAGCGATAAAAGAGTATCAACGCATTCTCGAAAGTAACCCTGAACATGCTTACGCGAAGAAGAACCTAGAGATTGTCGAACAGGCTCAGAAGCAACAGCAACAGCAACAGCAACAGCAACAGCAACAGCAACAGCAACAGCAACAGC